>JAYSOC010000227.1:0-11696 GCA_043723285.1 Ferruginibacter sp.
TTGTAGATTTGTCCATATTATCCTTTTTCTCGTAAATCAAGTATAATATAAAAGGGTGGAAAATCCACCCTTTATTTTTTTATCTCGGACAACAATAATAGTAAATCTATTGTATAATAAAAGATGAAGAAACCCCTCCTATCCTCCCCGAAGGGGAGAGAAACATGGTAGATTATGCAATAGATTGTGCAAAATAAAAATATAATTACTCTTGTAAATCTATTGCATAATAAAAGATGAATAATGGTATGTCTATGAAGTGAGTGACACAACGATGATGACCATAGCTGTGTTTTAGTTTGGACAAAAAATAAAGCCTATGGCAATTTCAATTACTCAAAATTATCATAAACTTCTCCATTAGCAAATTAGCACATTATCGAATTATCTAATTAAACTGCCACATTAAAATCCCTCAACGCATCGTTCAAACTCGTTTTTAAATCGGTACTAGGCTTGCGTTTGCCAATGATTAATGCGCAAGGCACATTGTACTCACCAGCGGGAAATTTTTTTGTATAACTACCTGGTATCACCACACTTCTTTCGGGCACAAGACCTTTAGTTTCTATGGGCGTATCGCCAGTAACATCTATAATTTTTGTACTTTGGGTAAGCACCACATTGGCACCAAGCACGGCTTCTTTTTGCACACGTACACCTTCTACCACAATGCAACGGCTACCAATAAAACAACCATCTTCTATAATAACTGGGCTTGCTTGCAAAGGCTCCAGCACTCCGCCAATACCCACGCCACCACTGAGGTGTACGTTCTTGCCAATTTGTGCGCAACTGCCTACCGTTGCCCATGTATCCACCATGGTACCTTCATCTACATACGCACCAATGTTTACATACGAAGGCATGAGCACAACATTTTTTGCCAAGTACGCACCATATCTTGCTACTGCATGTGGCACAGCACGCACGCCCAAACTTTTATAATCGCTTTTCAATTTCATTTTATCGTAAAACTCAAATGGTGGCAGCACATATGTTTCCATTTGTTGAATACCAAAATACATCAGTATTGCTTGCTTTACCCATTCGTTTACTTTCCACGCATCGCCTGCTGGCTCTGCGGTACGGAGTATTCCTTTATCTACTTGCTCAATTACATTTCGTATGGCATCTTTGTATTGTTCATCTTTTAAAAGCTCTCTATTGCCGAAAGCTGCTTCTATCATTTCTTGCATGGCGTATTTTTTTGCGAATGTACAAAATAAAAAATGCAGCCCCCTAAATCCCCCGAAAGGGGACTTTTAGACTCTGAAAATTTGAAGAATCTACAAAGTATTGAGGTTTGGCTTCTCTCTGTAGCCTGTCCCTTTTTTTTGTGGGAGAGAGGAAATGAGGTTTTTGTTTACGAGCTGAAAAGCGATGGTCATCTTCAGTGGCGTCGCACATTTCATCTTCAAATCTTTATTGAACTTTTATTATGCAATAGATTGACCCAAAAAAATATAGATTCAAATATCTTTCCGTTGAAATATATAAACTACGAGTGTGTCTGACACCTAATAAAAGAAACATTAAATTAAAAATAACTTGCAGGTGTCTGACACATGTATAAGAACCGCAAAGAATTTTCCTTATAAATTGAAGCTACTTTTTGAATGTGTCAGACACCTTACAAGCATCCTGCAAATGCAAAGTCTGATTAATAGGTGTCAGACACAGGAAGCAATTCAATATGCGAAGGAATGATTAACTGCTAAATAAAACCCAACATTTAAAACGATTACTTATTTTGCATTCAAATAAAAAACAATGAATATTGGCTTTGATGCAAAACGGGTTTATCAAAATACTACTGGGCTTGGGCATTATAGCCGAACGCTGGTAACATCACTAGCAAAATATTTTGAAGAAAATGAGTACTATTTATTTGCACCAAAACTTACTGATACATTTAACGCAGATAATTTTAAAAATATACATACCATTATTCCTTCTCGTTTTCCATCAACAACTTTAAAAGCTGCATGGCGCAGCAATTGGGTAAAAAAAGATTTACTACAACATAAGATTGATGTGTATCATGGACTAAGCCATGAAATACCTTTTGGCATTAACAAAACCGACATAAAATCTGTGGTAACCATACATGATTTAATTTTTGAACGCTACCCAAATCAATTTAATAAAATAGATGTTCAAATCTACAGACGAAAATTTAAATATGCTTGCACTAATGCCGATAAAATAATTGCCATAAGTGAACAAACAAAAAAAGACATAATTGATTTTTATAAAATAGATGAAAAGAAAATTGACGTATGCTACCAAAGTTGTAATGATATTTTTAGACAAGAAATAAGCGAAGCAGAAAAAAATAGGGTGAAGACATTATATAATTTGCCAGATAAATTTTTCTTAACCGTAGGTTCAATTATAGAAAGAAAAAATTTATTAACGATTGTAAAAGCTTTGCATATATTAAAGAACGAAATAAATATTCCATTGGTTATAATTGGTAATGGTGGTGCCTACAAAGAAATGGTGAAAGATTATATCGCAAAAAATAATTTACAAAACGATGTTATTTTTCTTTCGGAAAAAGAAGGCATAAAAGATTTGCCATCGTTTAAAAATTCTACAGATTTCCCTGCTATTTATCAACAAGCCATTGCCATGATTTATCCGTCCACGTTTGAAGGATTTGGCATTCCGGTATTGGAAGCGTTGTGCAGCAAGCTACCAGTAATAACTTCTAATGTATCATGCTTGCCAGAAGCTGGTGGTGATGCGGCATTGCTAATAGATCCTTATTCAGTAAATGAAATGGCTGCGGCCATGCAAAAAGTTTTTAATGATGTTAACTTTGTAGCAGAAATGAAAGTAAAAGGATTGATACATACCGAAAAGTTTTCGCAAGAAAAAACAGCAACAGCAGTAATGAATGTATATAAAAATTTATGAGCGATTATACAAACGATATTGAAAAATGTTTGGCCACGCTAAAAAAAGGCGGGACAATTTTGTACCCAACAGATACGATTTGGGGAATAGGTTGCGATGCAACAAATGCAGCAGCTGTAGCAAAAATTTATGCTATAAAAAAAAGAGATGAAAAAAAGAGTATGATTATTTTATTGGCGCATGAAAATGATATAAAAAATTATGCAAAAGAACATGATCAAAAAATAAAAAACTTAATTGCCAATACTGAAAGACCATTAACGATTATTTATCCCGCTGCAAAAAACCTTGCCAGCAATTTGATAAATGAAGATGGTACAATTGCCATTAGAATTGTAAAAGATGCTTTTTGCGAATATGTAATAAAAGCCTTAGGGAAGCCTATTGTTTCTACCTCTGCCAATATATCTGGTGAGGAAACGGCAAAGCATTTTGGAGAAATATCTTCCGAAATAAAAACAAGTGTTGATTATATTGTAGAACAACGACAAAAAGAAAGAGGCGATGCAGCTGCGAGTAAAATTGTGAAGTGGGATGGGGATAAGATATTGGTAATAAGGGAATAAATTATTTTATTAGCTATTTACTCCTTAATTTCATTTTATGAAAATGCTTACTAAAACAAACAAAATAGTTTCTACAGTTATATTCCTATTTTTAATACCGTTAATTTGCTTCTCTCAAGATAGTTTACCAAAAAAAATCAATTTTAAAATAGCCGCTAAGCTATGGGCTAGATGGGATAAAAATTTGAACTCTAAAGTATCTATGCCAAATTACATAAAGTTTAAAAGGCAAATGTACACTCGTGACATACCAAACGATTTTGACGAAATGACAGATAATCCATTAAGGCATGGAGCTACTTATATAGATATTAAAACTACTACAACGTATAAAACAAAAGTTAAACTAAATGTTGATTTATTTGCAGAACAAAGGGGAGTTTCCTATGGTCTATTTTACAAAAAAAATTTATTATTGTATCCAGTGTTTAACATTGAGGGAAATGATAGTTTCAATATATTTAAAAAAGCATTTACATTTTATGGGAAACTTGGAATGCTTTTAGATGAAAAATTAGACGAGGGATTAACAATATACAATGTAGACGCTCAAGGCTTTCAATTAAAAATACACAGAAAAAAATATACCTTTTCATATACTATTTATGGTGACTTTTATGGTGGGATTGGTTTAAATGTTGATGACATAGATGCTCTTTCCATAACAAAAAAAATGGGTAAAAATGACAATAGTTTTCTCGGGCTATCTTTAAATTATAACAGTAAAGTGCTAGAAGGCTATAGAAACAATCTATTATTTAATATGTTTGGTCATAAAAATTTAAATAATGCAAAAGCTTATTTTCAAATAGGATACAGACCTAACAAAGATGGTTTTGCAAGTTTTAGAATTAGCAATGACATAAGTAAAAAAATGGCGGCTCTTATTGGTATAACAAATGAGTATAAGCGAAAAGGTTTTTCAATTTTGAATACAATAGAAGCTAGATATTATGGCGGTATCTTTAATCAAGGAAACTATGATTACAAACTAAGATATAGAGAACCAGCAAGAGATGTTTATGAAATGTATGGAAATACAGTAGGTAAATTTTTATATCCGTTAAGAAAATTTGACACTCCATTTAGCCAGTGGGCGGTTTATACAGAATATGAGGGTGATAATGTTTTTAGCATAAACTTTAGGGGTAAGCTGCAACAAACATTTAATAAAAAAATTGATGCAAATTTAGATTACGATTTAAACTATATCGCAGCTGAAAGGAATTTAAAATTTCCATTTTCAACACAATCAGAACCTTCATTATTTTTTTACCCTTTTTTTACAGCTGGTATTTTTTATAAAATTATTGATGAGGTATCAACAGGTTTAATACTTTCAAATAAATCAATGAATTTAGATTTACCTTACCCAACTCATTATTTATTATCAAAACCAAGATTCGGCATAAGTTTAATAGCGAATATAAATTAAATAAAATGAAAATAGCAGTACTAGGTGCAGGCATGGTTGGCAGAACAATTGCTGCAGATTTATCAAACAAATTTGAAGTGACGAGTTTTGATATTAGCGAAAGCAATTTGGCGATATTAAAAACCAATTCAAAAATAAATACTGTAGTAGCCAATTTATCGGCTTACGAAAATTATGCAACAATGCTTGCAAGCTATGATATGGTGGTGTGTGCAGTACCAGGTTTTATGGGTTACAAAGCATTGGAAGCAATCATACATGCAGGAAAAAATGTAGCGGATATTTCTTTCTTTCCTGAGGATGGCTTACAATTGGATGCGCTAGCAAAAGAAAAAAATGTAACTGCCATTATAGATTGTGGTGTAGCGCCAGGCATGAGTAATTTAATTTTGGGCTACCACAATGCACAAATAAAGATAGATAGTTTTGAATGCATGGTGGGCGGGCTTCCTAAAAAAAGAGTAAAACCTTTTGAGTACAAAGCGCCGTTTTCACCAATAGATGTAATTGAAGAATACACACGCTCTGCAAGGTATGTAGAGAATGGGCATGTGGTTACTAAACCTGCACTGAGCGATGCAGAATTGATAAACTTTGAATATGCTGGCACATTAGAATCGTTTAATACCGATGGGCTGCGTAGCATTTTATTTACGATGAAGCACATACCAGATATGAAAGAAAAAACGCTTCGCTATCCTGGGCATATTGCTTTGATACAATCACTACAACAAGCGGGATTCTTTAATGAAGAAGAGATAACTGTAAAAGGAAAAATGGTTCGCCCGCTAGATGTAACGACTGCACTTTTATTTGACCAATGGAAACTTGGCGCAGACGAAGCAGAATTTACCATTATGAAAATAATTATAAAAGGCGAGGGAAAAACGATTGATTATTTATTGTATGATGAATTTGATGTGGCTACACAAACCGCTTCTATGAGCCGCACTACAGGCTATGCATGCAATGCTTTTGCTAATTTGATTACCAATAAAATGTTTGAGGAGAGGGGTGTTTTTCCACCGGAGTTGGTGGGGAAGCATGCAAGTTGTTTTGAATTTGTAATGGGGTATTTGAAGGAGAGGAATGTGATTTATCATATTTCACTGCAGAGTGAATGAGTTGAAGGAGTTTTCGCAGAAAATATTTTATACTTTTATTACGAAACAGCTTTCTTATTTTTGCAACCACATTTACATACGTTATGAGAAATAAAATTATACTTGTTGTGCTGGGACTTTTAGTGGGCGTTTTTATTTACAAATCTTGTAAAACAGAAGATGAAACAATTGATCAACCAGAAAAACCGACTGTATCTTCTAGCGTAAAAGTAATCCCTTATACCATCATTTCTCAATACCCACACGATACTGCTTGCTATACCCAAGGTTTAGAATTTTATAATGGCAAATTGTATGAAAGCGGTGGCGATTTTAAAAATTCTTTATTACAATTGGGTGATGCTAAAACTGGTAAGATAGATAAGACACACAAAATGGGTACTGATAAAATTTTCGCCGAAGGAATTACTATTTTAAATGGCAAATTATATCAACTCACTTGGCAAACAAATAATGTCTTTGTATACGACCCGAAAGATATTACCAAAGTGATACAACAATTTACTTGGCCTTATGATGGATGGGGAATGACAAATAACGGAACCGACTTAATTATTACAACAGGAGGTACTGACTTATATTTTGTGGATCCAGCAACATTTAAAATAAAAAACACAGTACACATACACGACAACTCAGGCCCAGTGGATAGCGTGAATGAATTGGAATATGTAGATGGTTTTGTATGGGGCAATGTTTACCAAACAAATGATATCGTAAAAATAAATCCACAAACTGGAGAAATAGTTGGTAAAATGAATTTTGATAATTTATTAGACCCGCAATCAAAATTACAAAGCAGAGCGGAATATTTTAATGGTATAGCGTATGACAGTACATCAAAAACTTTTTTTATAACGGGAAAACGTTGGCCGAAGATATATGAGATGAGGGTGAATTAATTCTTTCCGATAACATAAATTAGTGAACTATATTTCTCCTTATTAAATAATGTTTTTAGATTAGAAACAAACCCACTAAAAAAAGCCTTTACGATATTGCCTTTACCATTTTTATATTGCTCGCTCAGCATGCTCACATAAAAACTATCGAATAACATGGGTTTTATTTTTTTAATGGTAAGGCTATGTTGCTCCACCAAATTTTTCATACTTGCAGGAGAAAAATGATACAAATGCCTTGGTACATCATACGCTGCCCAATGCGCTGCATAGTATTGTGCATCGTAGCTTGTATAGTTTGGTACGGCAATAAATATTCGGCCATTTGCTGTAATCATATTTTTTAATTGAGCAATATACTCATGTAACTGGTGCACATGCTCTAGCACATGCCACATGGTTATGGCATCGTAGGTATTGTGGGGCATGTCAAATACTTCGTGTGAAGGCAATGGAGTAATGTTATATAACCCTGTCGCTTTTTTTCTTGCTGTATCATCTGGCTCCAATCCCGTACTCTGCCAACCTGCAAGCTTCATCGTATTTAAAAATGCACCCGTACCACAACCAATGTCCAATATTTTTCCTTGTTGTTTCCCAGTTTCTTTTTGCACTAAATTTTTCTTTGCCGCAAGTGTAAACTTACGCACAGCATGGTACAATTTATTTACAATGCCTTGCTGTGTATCGCTATGCGAAATATAATTTTCGGATTGATAATATTTTCCAATTTCATTTTGCGTAACTACATTTTGTGTAAACATATGAGTGCATAACCGACATTTTACAATGGTGAATATTTCGTTTGAAACAGTATAATCTTTTGCAGAAAATGCATCTTGTATTTGTGTGCTATTGCAAACAGGGCATTGGGTATAAGTAATCATCTAATAAAATTGTGGGGCAAAAGTAAAGATTTATTATTTTTTATACTCAGTAAAATGAAATAATAAAAAGTTGCTGTTCCACAGCAAAAAATATTATCCATAAAGTCCCAAAGGCACAAAGGGAAAAAACTTCGTTTTTTTAAGCATCAAAATATACAACTTTTTTGAAACAATTTAATTTATGGCAACATCCTATACGTACTATCCGCCACTCCCACTTCAATTTTATTAGATGCACCAAAAAATGAATCTGCTTTTTTATTGCTCGCATAAAACCCAACAGCAGCAGCAGCTAAACCGAAGGAAACCATTGCAAAAATCCACCATTTGCTTTTCATAGTTGGTTCTTCTTCTGCATAATATTCTGCCATGGCAGCAGTATTAGTTTCTGTTTCACCTACAAGCATGGTATGCGAATCATTGGGATGCACTACCTTTTCTGCAGTTACTTGTGGCAAAAAATGAGTCAGAGCTTCCACTGCAATAAATCCAATTTTATCATTTTCATCTTTATAAAATTTGCCTACACTTGGTATTTCTAAGGGCTGCCCTAGTGGTAAAGCTTGTATATCCTCCACCATTTTTGTGAGCTGATGCGCAGCATCATGTCTAGTAATATTTTTTTGCAATGCAATATATGCTTCTATATTTTCTGTACTATGCACATCGTCATTAAATTCAATTACAGGAATAGGCGCAGAAATTTTTCGCTCTCCAAAAATAGATGAGGCTGATGTATTTTTTATGTGCAACGTGCCAATTTCGGGCAATGCACATTGTTTGTTTTGAAAAAGGTAATCTGCTAATAATTGTTGCATAGTGCAATAATAAAACTAATTTTCTAAAAATGTATCAAAACTCCACCCATAAAATTAGCGCCATACACTTCGTAATTATGCCAACGCTCATATTTACTATTCAAAATATTATTGGCATCGCCCCATACAGAAATTTGTTTGGTTATTTTAAATTCTACCCCAGCGCTTAAATCTGTAGCGCCACCAAGCGTTTTAGCCACATTTCCTTTTGCCAAATAATTGCTACCATCAAAGAAACGTATATCCGATTTTATGAGTACCGTTTTCAATGCCCACCAGCGCAATGAGCCTGTAAGCTCCACGGGTATGGTATGCCAGGCTCTAGCATTTGTATTTAAACTTGTGTATCCATTAAAAGTAATACCGCCAGTAAGCGAAAATTTATCTTGATTAATATATCCAAAATCGCCGTGCACTCTAAAATTATTCACAGATGGTTCGTTGCTTATCAAAAACGATTTGTCATTTGCCATTGTATCGTTTATAAAAAATGGAAGATTTTTGTATTGCACCAATCCTGCCTTTGCGCTAAAATTTAAATGCTTAGCCACACTTGCTTTTATGCCCCCATAATATTCAGTCTCCTTAGTATTAAGTTGAAATAATACTGGCGATAAATACGGGTTAATAGCAGATAAATTTCTATAATTATTTTTTACGAAACGCCCTATCCATCCTGCTTGTATAGAAAATATTTTATCTTTTACAGGTATCTCCGCATAAACATCTGGCAGCAATTCGTATTTATTATTGTTCCATGCGGGTGTAATACCAGCATGAATTTTCATAACTTCGGTATGATAATTTACAGCAGGATTTATTTGCACAATTGTATTGGTCAATTTAATATTTGCTGGTAAAATATTTTTAGTTGTATAACTTGTCACATCCGCTTTCAACTCCAGCTTTGCAGAAAAATTATCATTAATTACTTTCTCAAAAGGCACATCAATTATAAAATTTGTTTCGTTTGCTTTATCCTTATTTGTAAAAATATTTATTTCAATATTTGGGTTGTAACTAATACCAGTTTCGGTAGCTTTCGTATTTTTAAATCCTACACGAGCAGTTACATTTTGAAATTGTTGTTTTATGCTATCTTTCTTAAAAGTATATAAATTATGATCGTAACCATACAAATGATACGTATGCATGTTCAGCTCAAACGAGCCATAAACCTCGCTCTTAGGCATAAAATAACTACCAGCAGCTTTTGCATTTAGCTGCGAATAATCTTGGTTTACAATTGCCGAACCTTTAGACTGAATATAATCTCCAGTAAAATTTATCAAACTTGTTTTACCATCCCCAAGGCTTAATCCCGCACTTATATATGGTGTAGTAAAATTTCCAAAACCTACTTTTAAAAATTTTCTATTGCCCAAATACAAATTCGTATCCTGCTCCAAAGCCAACGGCTTCAATGATATTGGGCGATAAGAATAAAATAAATTTTGCGATGGAATTTTATAATTCAAATTTGGTCGAGAGGTATCTGCAGGTAATTGTGATCCTGCTAGATTTATTTTTACCGCATTGCGCAGTACAGGTTTGTACGACGAGTTTATATCTATCGTTTGTGGTGGTTTGCCTGGTTGTGCCTTGGTAGCCAAAGAAAAAATAAAACAAGCGGTTATTAAAAATATTTTATTCATAAGGTTTAGTTTCCAATTTTAGATTGAGATTTTTCTACTTCTATTGCAGCATCCAGTTTTTGTTGTGCAATAATTTTAAGCTCGGGTATTGTTGTATTTTTTGCCACGCTTTCGTAAGTAGCTTTTGCATTAAAATAATCTTTTTGTTGCATAAAAATATCGCCCAATAAAATATACGATTTAGTAACCCACTCATCGTAAGAGCCAGTTTCTTTTATGGTAGCCAATGCTGCTTTTTCCGCAGCAGCCAAATTATTTTGTGCAAACTGACAGCTTGCCAATTCATACCTAGCTTCCGCACCCCAAGCCGAGCGATTTATAGCCGCTACCGATTTAAACGATGCAATGGCAGCAGCACAATCACCAGCCACTTGTTGCGATTTGCCCAATACTAAAAATCCAATAGATTTATCATCGGTGCTTATCCCTTTTCTTGCAAGCAATTCTTTAGATGAAATGTTGGCTTGTGTATAATCTTTGGTTTGATAATAACAACGCACCAAGCCCCGCAAGGCTTCTAGCTGATTATCTTGCACTACAGAATTGGTTCTTAAAGACTCAAAATATTTTTTTGCTTCTGCATAATTCTTCAATTCAAAATAATTTATACGAGCAGCTTCTAGTGTAGCTTTCTCAAAATATTTACTATTGCCCTTACTATTTACATAATCATAACCGATAAGCGCATTTGGCAAATCTTTATTTTTTTGATAACAAACACTTCTAAAATAATTGGCTTCTAATGCATATGCACCATTAGAAAATTTAGACAAGTAATTTGTAAAACCAGTTATAGCATTTGTACAATCTCCAGCATCGTATTTATTTATAGCAGAAGTATAACTCAACGAATCTGCTTCCGAAACAGAAACTTGTTTTCCAATTTGATTCATCAATGCCACATAATCATCTGGTCGGCCTTCTTCCACATAAATACCTTTTACAATATCAGTAGCTTCATCTGCCTCTGCCGATTGTGGATACGTTTTCATCAGCGCTGTGTAAGCCTTTAAAGCCTCCGTATTATTTTTATTGTTGTAATGTGCAAGTCCAAGTTTTAAGTAAGCTCTTGGTTTTAAACCGCCGTTATTAGAAGCAATAATTGTATTTAAATATGGTACCGCATCTGCAAATTTTGTTTCAGCAATATACGTAAGTGCAATCTCCATATTTATATCTTGCCCAAGCAAACTTGCAGGATATTGTTTGTTTACATTGTTTAATATTTTTATTTTTTCTGTACCATTTTTTATACCAGCTATCATGGCTTTTTGGTACATGGCATAATCGCTCTGAGGCGATGAAGCCGCTATGGCAGCGTCGTACATAGCATTTGCTTTTGTATAATCTCTTTGCATGTAATATGCATCGGCAGTACGTATAT
>JAYSOC010000228.1:0-1817 GCA_043723285.1 Ferruginibacter sp.
GGCAAGGTTATGCAGATTTACATTTTCTTATACCAGAAACAATAGACAAAGTAAATTTTGATAAAGGCCCATACAATGCAGAAAAAGGAAATTTAGCCACCGCAGGTTTTGTAGATTTTAAAACAAAAGATTTTATAAAAGAAAATACCATAAAAGTAGAAGCAGGTAAATTTAATATGCAACGCATTTCGGGTATTGCAAAATTATTTTCATCACAAAAAAATAATAACAAGCAGCAATTGTATGTAGCTTCAGAATATTTTAAAAGCGATGGTTATTTTGAAAGCCCACAAAACTTTAAACGATTTAATGTAATGAGTAAATATAGTCTTATAAAAAACGATAACACAAAAATAAATATATTGTTATCTACTTTTCAAAGTAAGTGGAATGCATCTGGTCAAATTCCTTTAAGAGCAGTGGAGAGTGGCTTAATAAATAAATATGGCTCTATAGATGATAGAGAGGGCGGTAATACAAGTCGTACAAATGCATCTATACTATTTTCAAAAAAACTAAATAATAATTGGGAAATTTTGCAGCAAGCGTATTATACCAACTATATATTTAATTTATACTCCGATTTTACTTTTTTTTTAAACGACCCTGTAGATGGTGATATGATAAACCAAAAAGAACAAAGAAATATTTATGGTTATTGGGCAAAAGTAAAAAACCAGGGAACAGTTTTAAATAAAAAATTGATAACCACATTTGGTGGAGGTTTTAGATATGATAATGTAGGCAGCATAGATTTAGCAGCTACGCCAAAGCGAGTATTTAAAAATTATGTGCAACATGGCAGCATAAAAGAAACCAATGCATTTGCTTATGTAAATGAAATAATAGATGTAAACAACAAGCTAAGTGTAAATGCTAGCTTACGCTTAGACAATTTTAAATTTGGTTATAAAAATTTATTGAAAGGAGAAAATAATTTTACTTACTTATACAAATCAGTTTTTAGTCCAAAATTAAATTTGAATTACAGTTTATCCAACAAAGTAAATATTTTTTTAAGCAATGGTATTGGTTTTCATAGCAACGATACAAGGGTTATCTTAAACGATTCTATCAAAAATATTTTACCAAAAGTATATGGCACAGATTTTGGCATTACTGCTAAGCCAATAAAAAACTTATACATCAAAACTATTTTCTGGCATTTATTTTCGGAGCAAGAGTTTGTGTATGTAGGCGATGCAGGCGTGGTAGAGCCTAGTGGTGCATCTCGTAGGTTTGGTGTAGATGTTATTACCCGTTACCAAATAAACAAATGGTTGTATAGCGATATAGACATTTGCTTAGCAAAAGCAAGATCTGTATCAGAAAAAAAGAGTGAAGATTATATTCCATTAGCACCTTTGTTTACAAGTATTGGTGGGCTTACTGCCAAAGTGAATAATAAATTTAGTACATCGCTACGCTACCGCTTTATGGGTACACGCCCTGCAAACGAAGATTACAGCGCAGTTGCAAAAGGATATTTTTTAATAGACGCAGTAGCCAACTACAAATACAAAAAATTAGATTTTAATGTAAGCATGGAAAATGTATTAAACCAACAATGGAAAGAAGCACAATTTAATATTGAATCTAGACTGTTTAACGAAGCCAATTCAGTTTCAGAAATTCATTACACCCCCGGAAGTCCTTTTTTTGTAAAAGCTGGAATTGGCTTGAATTTTTAAAATATTGTGAAGTATAAGATTTTCTAATAATACCAAGATTAACTTATTGTAGTATAGTTGTTATATTTTTACAAAATAACTTACGTTTATGTCAATAATAATTTTTATAAATGAAAAACCTATTTA
>JAYSOC010000229.1:0-4518 GCA_043723285.1 Ferruginibacter sp.
TAATCGACCGCCTAGCCTTGACGCAGAATAGCCTGAATACAGCATTGCTGGAGCAACAATTACTTAACGCGCAATTTAGCAACTTAAAAAAGTTTTATTCTAAATTTCTTGGCTTGAAATGGGTAATGGATATGGAATGGATATGGAATGGATATGGATCTTTGCGTTTGATACTAACCCTAAGGCTAAAATCTCTGTAATAAAAACTGACATTACGGATAATTCAAATGTATCAATATCCATAGAGGTTTCCGATATTGATGTATTATACGAAAGTGCAAAATTATTTGGTTACGAAATAGTATATGATATTACCAATGAGCCATAAAGTGTAAGACGATTTTTTGTTAAAGACCCTAATGGAGTTGCCATAAATTTGATGACGCATATAAAATGATAAGAGAAAAATAAAATGCATGACTTTAAATAATCAAATAGCAAAACATTTTAGAGATGTTTATTTTGGAGGTAATTGGACATCGGTTAATCTTAAAGATACACTAGCCGATGTAAGCTGGGAAGAAGCTACAACAAAGCTGCATAATTTAAATACCATTGCCAGTTTAGTTTTTCATATTAATTATTATGTAAACCCTGTTTTAAAAGTATTGCAGGGCGAAGCATTAGTTGCTAACGATAAATTTAGTTTTGATTTTCCAATGATAACTTCTGAAAGTGATTGGCAAAAATTAGAAGCAAAAGTTTTTTTAGATGTAGAATTATTTGCGGCTGAAATTGAAAAACTAGATGAAACAAAACTATTTGAAGATTTTGCCGATCAAAAATATGGCAGCTATTATAAAAACTTACATGGCATTATTGAACACACACATTATCACTTGGGGCAAATTTCTTTGATAAAGAAAATTTTAAAATCAAAATAACAAGGCAATTTTTTATTATTCACAGCCAATGGAAAAATTATTACAACAAATAAGAAGCTGTATAATTTGCCAAAATTTTTTACCCAATTTACCAAGGCCAATTATTAGAGCTAGCAAAAACGCAATAATTTTAATTATTGGGCAAGCACCAGGGCAAAAAGTTCAAGACAGTGGCATTCCTTGGGATGATGCATGCGGCAAGGAGTTACGGAAATGGATGGGTGTAAGCAGCGAACAATTTTATGATACAACTTTGTTTGCTATAATGCCTATGGGTATGTGTTTTCCTGGTACAGGAAAGTCGGGAGATTTACCTCCAAGAAAAGAATGTGCTATTGCATGGCACGAAAAGGTTTTAAACCAAATGTCTAATATTAAACTCGTTTTATTGATAGGCAAATATGCCCAAGATTATTATTTAAAAGAAAATGCAATGGGAAATTTAACAGAAACGGTAAAAAGCTATAAAAATTATTTGCCTACTTATTTTCCTTTACCACATCCATCGCCAAGAAATAATATCTGGCAAGCAAAAAACAAATGGTTTGCAATAGAAGTGTTACCAACATTAAAATTAGAAATTCAGAAAATTGTAGAAGTATAGTATGTTAAAATAAAAATATAAATTTTCATCAATACCTACTTTCTATTATGCTCCATCATTCTCATACTCTTCGCATCTTGCAAAAATTCCGAAGCAAAAATAAATTCGTTTAGTTGTTTGTTATCAGAAAAAATAATGTCTTTACTATTGCCCGTCCATTCTTTCTTGCCTTGCACCATATACAAAATATTGTCGCCTATTTCCATCACACTATTCATATCGTGTGTGTTTACAATAGTTGTAATATTATATTCAATAGTAAGTTCTCTAATCAATTTATCAATCACCATCGATGTTACAGGATCTAAGCCAGAGTTGGGTTCATCGCAAAAAAGATATTTAGGATTAAGCACTACTGCTCTAGCAATACCTACTCTTTTTTTCATACCACCACTTATTTCAGATGGAAATTTTTTATTGGCACCAACTAAATTTACTCTATCCAATACTTCATTTACTCTTTGCAATTTCTTTGCATGGTTATCATGCGTAAACATATTTAACGGAAACATTACATTCTCCTCCACTGTCATACTGTCAAAGAGTGCCGAGCCTTGAAACAACATACCAATTTGTTGGCGGAGCAACATACGATCATCTTGTGTCATATCGGTAAAATTTTTACCATCGTAAATAATTTCGCCTTCATCTGGTTCAAATAAACCTACTAAGCATTTTTGCAAAACAGTTTTACCACTTCCGCTTGTACCAATAATAAGATTTGTTTTGCCTGTTTCCATTACATGGCTTACACCATCTAAAACAACTTTATCTCCAAAACTTTTTTTTATGTTTTTAAATTCTATCATGAAAAATAAATAAATTTTAAAGTAGCAATGCTGCCAACATATAATCCGATAATAAAATCATGATACAACTTACCACTACGGCCTTTGTGCTCGATCTTCCAATTTCTAAAGCACCGCCTTGTACATGGTAACCATAATACGCAGGGATAGAACTAATGATAAATGCAAACGTATAACCTTTTATTAAAGCAAACCAAACATTAAATGTTTTAAACTCTTGTAACAACCCTCTATCAAAAGTATCGTACGATAAAATACCAGATGCATTGCCAGCAAATCTTCCACCCCAAATACCAAGTACCATCGATATTACAACAAGCAAAGGAATCATTAATAATGCAGCACCAATTTTAGGCATTACCAAAAATGTTTTTGTATTAATGCCCATTATTTCTAATGCATCTATTTGTTCGCTCACACGCATGTTACCTAGCTCGCTTGCTATCTTGCTGCCAACTACGCCTGCAAGTACAATACACACAAGCGTTGGCGAAAATTCTAAGATAACCGTATCTCTTACAATTTGTGCAATGGTGGATTTTGGAATAAGAGGACTTACCAGTTGATATGCCGTTTGCACTGCACTTACTGCTCCCATAAAAACAGAAACAATAGATACAATGCCAAAAGAACCAATGCCAATATCGCTGCATTGCAGCATAAATTCTTTCCAATAAACTTTGGCATTTTCAGGTTTTGCAATCATGCCTTTTAGCATGAGCACATATTTGCCAAAGTGTGTAATAAAATTCATTAATATTTAAATTTTTTATTTATTTGTACTTTTAAAACAGACAACGGACAACTGACCACGATGCACTGGATATTGCAAACTTATTATTGTTATTTGCAAACTGCAAATTGCCAACTGCCAGCTGCTACTTGCTAACTGCTTTTGCCTTGCTCTTCCACCACTTTGTACGTTTTATTTCATCTTGCGTAGCTGGTAAAGTGGCATCTTTATTTTTACTTTTTGCTTGCGCATCCACCACAGCTATTACAACCATGTTAAATATACTTCTTATGCTGCTGCCCAATTGTAATACATGCACAGGTTTATTCAACCCTAATAAAATTGGACCAATACTATCTGCACCGCCTACCTCTTGCAATAAATTATACGCAATATTACCGGCGGCAAGGTTTGGAAAAATTAATGTATTTACTTCTCCCTTTACTAATTCAGAAAAAGGATAATTCTCTTTTAAAATATCTTTATTGAAAGCTAAAATGCCTTGCATTTCTCCATCACAAATTAAATTTGGTTCTGCAGCTTTTACAATATCGTGGGCTTTTTGTACAAGCCGGGCTTCTGGCGAATCACTACTTCCAAAATTAGAATATGAGAGCATAGCAATTTTTGGAACAAGATTAAATTGTCTTACTTCTTTTGCTACCATCAATGTTATTTCTGCAAGCTCTTCTGCAGTTGGATTAAAATTTACTGTAGTATCTGCTAAAAATAAAGGTCCACGTTTTGTAAACAACAAATACATGCCAGCTATTTTTTTCACACTTGGGTCTGTACCAATAATTTGTAATGCTGGGCGAATCGTATCTGGATAATTTCTGCTTAACCCACTAATCATACAATCTGCCACACCAGTTTCTACCATCATACAACCAAAGTGGTTTCTATCTTTCATGGCTTTGTAAGCTTCGTAATGGTTTACCCCTTTGCGTTGTCTTTTTTCAAAAAATATTGTGCCAAAAGATTTTCGCATTTCATCTGTATCATCATCTTGTGGATTAATGATTGGCATACCTTCTAAATCCACTGCATTGTCTTCGGCTATTTGCCTAATTCTTTTTTCGTTGCCAAGCAATATTGGAAAACCAATTTTTTCTTCCAACACCAATTGCGCTGCTTTTAAAACTTTAGAGTTTTCTGCATCAGCAAATACAACTCGTTTTGGATTTTGCCTTGCTTTGTTTCCAATTGCACGACTTAGTTGATTATCTAAACCAAGCCTGCTGTTCATTTCTATTTCGTATGCATCCCAGTCTGTAATTATTTTTTTTGCCACGCCGCTCTCTATAGCAGCTTTTGCAACTGCAGGAGCTACTGCCGCAAGCAAGCGAGGGTCTAGAGGTTTTGGAATAATATATTCGTCACCAAAAGAAAGTGCTTTTTCGTTGTAAGCAAGGTTTACAATATCGGGCACTGGTGTTTTTGCCAACTCTGCCAAAGCCTTTACTGCTGCAAGTTTCATGGCTTCGT
>JAYSOC010000230.1:0-4511 GCA_043723285.1 Ferruginibacter sp.
TAAACCCATATCAAAAGATGCACTGCTTGTAACGTATGCTTTTGGTATTGATGGCCATTGGTCACGGTGGTTTACAGCAAGTCTCCACTCGCCATCAAATTTACCTGTAAATGCTGGGTTAAGTGTAAGTGGCGATGCAAAAAACTGCGAAAAATGCGGATCTTGTGCATGAGCATTTAATGCAAATACAAGTATAAATAAACCTAATAAAAATTTTCTCATGTTGTACGATTCTATTCCTTAAAGGTAAGTAATTCAAGCAAAATGCTGCAAGAAATTTTAAAACTTATTAACGTTTATAAAATATTTCTCAAAAATTAACGTTGTCGGCGCTTTATTGCTGCATTTTGGTGCCGTAAGCAAGGTCGCCGGCATCGCCAAGGCCAGGTATAATGTATCCTTTTGCAGATAAATCATCATCAACAGCCCCACACCAAATGGTTGCATTTGGCTCTGCTTTTTGCAAGGTTTCAATGCCTTGCTTAGCAGCAATAGCGCATACTACATGCAATTCTTTTATGTTGCCTGCACCTCTTATATATTGTATGGCTTTTACTAACGATGCACCAGTGGCAAGCATTGGGTCGCTCACAATTACCACTCTGCCATCTATAGGTGGGCAACTCATGTATTCCAATGCTATTTCAAAACTACCGTCTGCATTGTGTTTTCGGTAAGCACTTAAAAAAGCATTGTCGGCTCTATCAAAATAACTTAGTAAACCATTGTGCATGGCCAAACCTGCACGCAGTATGGTTGCTAGTACGGGTTGATCTTTTAAAACCTTGCATTTTGCTATGCCCATGGGTGTGGTTATTTGAGCATCTACCGTTTCCATGCCCTTGCTTATTTCGTAACCAATTACTTCGGCTATGCGCTCTAGGTTTCTGCGAAAGCGCAAGCGATCTTGCTGCACATCTATGTTTCTTAATTCGCTCACCCAATTGCTTATTAGGGAATGTTCTTTACTAAAATTGTGTACCATTGGTTGTTTTGTTGTTTATCTTTAATTAGCTGTTCAAAATTAAATGTAATTCACTTTGTGCATTTTTATAGCCACTAATGGCACGAATTTACACGAATAAAATAAATGATTAGTAAAAATTAGTGTTATAGGTGGCAACAAATTTCGAAGCATTTTTATTCGTGCATTCGTGGCATCAAAGAAAAGATGTCGTTAAAATTCTATTTATTTCGTCAAATCTAAAATAAAATCGTGGGGTAAACATATTTTTGACAAATCATTTCAAACAAAAACTAACCTTATGAAAATTTTCTTTTCCATTTTTACTTCAATATTATTGTTGACAGCTTGTGGTGGTGGGCAAAAAGACAGCGATAAAAACTATGAAAACAGCAAAGAAAGTATAGAACAAATAGAGCAAAAAAATCCTGTGAAATTTATAACTGTAGAAGGCGAAAAAAAGAAAAACCTTATTGGGCAAACTGTGGTAAATGCAGATGTACACAACAATGCAAAAATGGTGACTTATAAAGATGTAGATGTAAAAATTTCTTTTTATAGCAAAACAGGCACGGTGTTAGAAGAAGATCACGAAACGGTTTATGAAAATATTGCACCGGGCACTTCGGTACATTTTAAGTCTAAATTTTTTACACCAAAAGGTACAGATAGTATAAGTTTTAAAGTGGTAGAAGCAAAATTTTAAAAACATTTGGGCTGTGGGAGGAAAATCTTTTTTGAACATTTGTTCGGGCTATACGTTACAATCTTTTTTGTCAAAGGCACAAAAAAGGATTTCCACTTCTATCCCGCAGCTTTTCATCTTTAAATATTTTTTCAGCTTTTATTATGCAATAGATTGTGCAATTGATATACCAAATCTATTACATAATCTTCTCGTTTTCCTTCTCTCCCGCAAAATTGCGGGATGGAGAAGGGTTAGGGATGAGGCCGAACTCATCCCCATCAAACAACCCCTTATCACTCAGTTTTAAATGCGGAATAACCAGCAGCGCCATAAAAGACAATGTCATAAAAGGCGCTTCCATACTGCTTCCTAAAGTTTTTGTTGCAAAATTATTTATGTTGGTATAATCAGCAGCTACTTTAAATCCATCATTGGCACTCATTAATCCTGCAACCTTTAGTGGTAACACCATATTCTTACGGAGGTCAAAGCCCTTTCCTTCGGAGAGGGTTTGGGAGAGGCTTGCACTCACGCCACCTTTTTCTTTTATCACCAAATTCACTGCTTCGCAAATGCTTTCATCATCCACACCTACTGCTACAATATTGTGGCTATCGTGTGCTACAGAGCTTGCAATGGCGCCATGTTTTAGCCCTATGTTTTTTATAAAAGAAATAGCAATTGGTGCATCATGGTATCTATTTACCACTACTATTTTTAAAATATCGTTTGCCACATCGGCTACCAATAATCCATCTTTTATTTTTGCTGGTTTTATCAATTTATTGGTAATGAGTTGTCCTTCCAATGCTTCTATTACAAAAATGTCTGTTTGGTTTTCTTTTGCTGCTATTGCAAAATCTGCCACTGCTTTTTCTTTACAATCAAATTTGTTTATTGCTGTTATGGCTACAGATTCAATAAATGTTTTTCCATTTTCTGCTACCAATGCACCATCAATATATGTTTGCGCAACATCAAAATGTATTAAATCTTTTACTACAATAAAATCTGCGGCATCGCCTTCTCTCAATATGCCATTTTTCATTTTGTAATGAAGAACAGGGTTAATACATGCCGCTTGCAATACTTTAAAAATATCTATCCCTTTTGCTACTGCACGAGCACACAATTGGTTTATATGTCCTTCTGCCAAACTATCCGGATGTTTATCATCGCTGCAAAACATCATGTTTTCAAAATGTTCGTGCATCAAATTGATTAATGCATCAAAGTTTTTAGCAGCACTTCCTTCACGTATGAGAATTTTCATTCCGTACAATAATTTATCCAATGCCTCTTCAGCTGTAAAACATTCATGATCGGTACTCATGCCAGCATCAATATATTTTTTTGCGGTTTCGCCACGCAAGCCAGGTGCATGTCCATCAATTGGTTTATTTATTTTTTTTGCAGCAGCAATTTTTTGCATCACTTCTTCCTCTTCATTCAACACCCCAGGGAAATTCATCATTTCACTCAAGTAAAAAATATCATCCATGGCTAGCAAAGTTTCTACATCTTTTGCATTAAGCGCAGCACCAGCTGTTTCAAAAATGGTAGCTGGCACACAGCTTGGCGCACCAAAGTGAAATTTAAACGGAACCGTTTTGCCATTTTCTATCATAAAATGTACGCCATCTATACCACACACATTGGCTATTTCGTGTGGGTCGCTTATAGTGCCGGTTGTACCATGCAACACCGCAAGCCTTGCAAACTCACTAGGTATAAGCATACTGCTTTCTATATGCACATGGCTGTCTATAAAGCCTGGGAGAATGTATGGCTCATGTTGAAGAGTTGAAGGGTTGAAAGGTTTAATGGACTTTATTATTCCATCAACAACTTCTATTTCTCCGTAGAAAATATTTTTATTGAGTATGTCAACAATATTTCCTTTTATGTTAAATGTATTTTTCACCGTTAAAATGTGTGTTTAGCCGTTTGTAATATTATTTTGGTTTTAGAAGTTGTAAATGTAAGTATAGCTTTACATTTGTGTTGCAAAATTGTTTTTGTAAAACTAAAAATCAAACAAAATGAAAATGTTTAAAAAATTATTATTAGTAGGTTTGGCTTTTACATTTTTAAATGTAAGTGCACAAACGGCTGATGAAATAGTAGCTAAAAATATTGAAGCTATGGGTGGTGCATCAAAACTGGCAACGCTTACTTCTGTAAAAAAGACAGGTACTATGAGTGCTCAAGGGCAAGATTTCCCCCTCACACTTACCGTTTCTCAAATGAAAGGATTTAGAATGGATTTAGAGATTATGGGAACAAGTAATTATTTATTTATTACACCAGAAAAATCTTCAAGGTTTTTTCCCATACAACAAATGGCAGAACCCGTTGTCACAACTGGCGATGATGTAAAAGATATGCAGGGTGCATTAGATATTCAAAGTGCATTATTCAATTATAAAGAAAAAGGAACAACAATAGAATTGATTGGAGAAGAAAAAGTAGACGCTCAAGATGCCTATAAACTAAAGGTTACTAAAAAAGGGGGCAAAAGTGCTTTTTATTTTATTGATAAGAAAACAAATAGAGTAGTAAAAACTGTTTCTAAAGGTAAAGGTCCAGATGGTACTGAACAAGATGAAGAAACACCCTATGGTGATTATAAGCAGAATGCTGATGGTTATTGGTTCGCATATACTACCGCTTTTCAAGGTGGCATGGCCGCAGTAACTTTCGATAAAATAGAAACCAACGTTAAAGTGGATGAAAATATTTTCAAAGATTAATTATATACTACTATTGTTGTCCGAGATAAAAAAATAAAGGGTGGATTTTCCACCCTTTTATATTATACTTGATTTACGAGAAAAAGGATAATATGGACAAATCTAC
>JAYSOC010000231.1:0-11607 GCA_043723285.1 Ferruginibacter sp.
TCTTTTCCTTGCTGTTCTTCTTCAAATATTCGCTTGCCAATATTCCAATACATAATAGTACGCTCATTATCCACCGCTCTTATTGCCTTGTCTTTTGCAGTAGCAATAATATTTTTTATATCCGGTACAATAGATTGGTTAATAAGTATCATGAATACAAATTTTCTTTATTATCAATATCTAACATTAGTTTATTTTGTATCTAATTGAATTGTGTCCGCACTGCGGACACAATTGCGAACGCACTGCGTTCGCAATTACGAATACACTGTATTCGCAATTAAAAAACACCACTCTCAAAATAAAAACAAATCCTATAACCACCAAATTACCAAATTCAAAACAATTTCCCCCAATCAAACGATTGATAAAATATTTCTTATTCATTTCAACAAAAAGTAAAATCAGTTCCTCCATTTTTTGATTTGATAAAATTAAGAACTAAACAAATGGAATAAATATAAATATTGCTAATTTAGTATAGTTTTGCTAATTGTGTATAGCTGATGCGTTAATTTTAAAAAATGAAACAGATTGCATGCCCCAAATGCCAAAGTGAAGTATTGATTAAAAGCGGCGTTGTTAAAGGAAGACAGCGGTATAGATGCAAAAACTGCAACTACTCATTTACTGTTTTAAAAGAAGGAAAACAAATAGACCCTTATTATGTAATTAAGGCGTTGCAACTTTACATAGAAGGCGTTACCTATAGAGAAATAGAACGCATATTGGGCATAAGCCATGTCACTGTTATGAATTGGGTAAAAAAATACAGTATAAAAATGCCCGAAAACAACGATTACCATCCTACCTACAAAGTGCTTACCCATGCGGAATTGCTCGATTTTTTAGGAGATAAAAATTCATTAAAAAGTGCAGGTTGCATCATCACAGAATTGGGCGATAAGTTTATGGTAATAAAGTGGGAGCGATTTAGAAAAAACAGTTTGTAAAAAATATACCATTAGCAGTAATATAGTTTTGTGTTTGTTTAAAGGTGGATTTGGCTAACATTTGGTTCTTCGTTTGGCAATTATGCCTACACCCAAAACAAATCATAATGAAAAAAATTATTTTACATGAATTGGTTTTTTGTATAGTGTGTTTACTTTTTATAAACAAACAAACTATGGCACAAGCAGCCACAGCAAAGCCTGCAGACAATGCCTCTACTTGGGGCATTAAATTATTTGGCTTTGTAAGGAATGATGTAATGTATGATACTCGTCAAATTGTATCTGCCCGAGAAGGCGATTTATCCTTGTATGCAAAAGATAAAAACCTAGATGCAAATGCAGCTGATATAAACGCTGCACCTACTTTTCACATGCTAGCTATTACATCAAGATTAGGCGGAAATATTACTGGCCCGGATGCATTTGGCGCTAAAACATCTGCCATTTTAGAAGCAGAATTTTTCGGAAATTTTGATGGTGGCATAAATGAATTTCGTTTACGCCATGCGTATGCAAAATTAGATTGGCCAAAAACACAATTAGCATTTGGACAATATTGGCATCCACTTTTTGTGCCCGATTGTTTTCCGGGTGTAATTGATTTTAATACAGGCATGCCTTTTCAACCATTTAATCGTAGCCCGCAAGTACGCCTTACACAAAAGTTGGATAAAAAAAATAAGCTGTCTTTAATTTTGGCAATACTATCGCAAAGAGATTTTGCAAGTGTAGCACCCACAGGCTATGCGGCTAACGACCCTTTACGAAATAGTGGCATTCCAAATTTGCATGCACAATTACAATATAAAGATGCTACTTTAGTGGCGGGTGCAGGCATCGATTTTAAATCGCTTAGGCCAAGATTAAACTCAGGCACACCCAATGTTATTTCTAAAGAAAAAGTAAATAGTGTGTCTGTTATTGGGTATGTAAAAGTAATTACAAAACCAATTGTAATAAAAGCAGAAGCACTCATTGGACAAAACATGACAGACCATTTAATGCTCGGCGGATACCTTGGATATGTAGCAACAGCAGGTGCTGTAGAAACCTACAAGGCCACCAAAACAAATTCTTTTTGGTTAGATATTGCAGGTACAAATAAAAAAGTAATACCGGGTTTGTTTGTTGGTTATACAAGTAATGATGGTGCAGATGCAGGTGCTACTGCGGCTTACGGACGAGGCATTGCCATATCAGGCAGAGGAATAAAAGAGGTGTTTCGGGTATCGCCAAGGGTAGAAATTATTTCAGGAAAATTTAAAATTGGTACAGAAATAGAATATACAGCAGCACAATATGGTACGGAGGGAAATGATTCTAAAATAATAAGTGGCAGTACCGATAAAATAAATAATACCCGTTTTCTTTTTACAACAACATTTTCATTTTAAAAAAACTAAAACCAACTTTTTTGTTATGAGTAACAATACATCTAGTAAAGGGATAGCAGGTGTGATAGCCGCATCTTCATTAGGCACACTCATTGAGTGGTACGATTTTTATATTTTTGGTAGTTTGGCTACTATTATTGCAACAAAGTTTTTCCCATCAGGAAACCCAACAGCAGCCTTGCTTTCCACGCTTGCTACTTTTGCAGCAGGTTTTGTAGTGCGTCCTTTTGGGGCATTATTTTTTGGAAGATTGGGCGATATGATTGGTAGAAAATATACCTTTTTAGTAACGCTTGTTTTAATGGGGCTTTCTACTTTTTTAATTGGTTGTATTCCTTCGTATGAAAAAATTGGATTTCTTGCACCCATTTTAGTATTGCTATTGCGCTTATTGCAAGGGCTTGCTTTGGGCGGCGAGTATGGTGGTGCAGCCACTTACGTAGCAGAGCATTCGCCTGAGCATAAAAGAGGTTTTTGGACAAGTTGGATACAAACTACAGCAACAGTAGGTTTGTTTTTATCATTGCTTGTAATTGTTACTACCAAAGGTGCTATGAGCAAAGAGGCATTTGCAGATTGGGGTTGGAGAGTTCCATTTTGGATATCGATTGTAATGGTGGGTATTTCTATTGTTATAAGAATGAGGATGAAAGAATCTCCATTGTTTCAAAAAGCAAAAGACGAAGGCAAAACATCTACCAATCCATTAAAAGAAAGTTTTGGAAACAAACTCAATTTTAAATTTGTATTACTTGCATTGTTTGGTGCTACTATGGGGCAAGGTGTGGTTTGGTATACCGGACAATTTTATGCACTCAATTTTATTCAAAATACATTAAGTGTAGATATAACCCAAGCAAGCAATATTTTAATGATTGCATTAGCTATGGGAACGCCTTTCTTTATTGTGTTTGGCGCATTGTCAGATAAAATTGGGCGGAAATGGATTATGCTTATTGGAATGCTCATTGCATTGCTAAGTTACCGAACCATCTACTCAAAAATGTACGATAGCGGAAGTGTAAAATCGAAAACAGAAATAGCGGCTAATACAAATGTTACCAGCTCTATTGCTGCTGATACAAAAAATGTAGGCGATAGTATTCGTACAACCATTACTAGTAAAGTTTACACAGACAGTACAAAATATGTAGAAACAAAAAAAGTAAATATACATGCCGATATTACAAAGGCAGATGAAAAAAAGGATACTAAAATAGATAAAGTAACAAACTTGGATAATGTTTCTTTTTGGAGTTTGGTATGGTTGGTTTTTATACAAGTTATTTTTGTAACAATGGTGTATGGCCCTATAGCAGCGTTTTTAGTTGAAATGTTTCCGATAAGAATTCGCTATACATCTATGAGTTTGCCTTACCATATTGGTAATGGTATTTTTGGTGGGTTATTGCCAACGATTGCATTATTTTTAGCTACAAAAGCAGGGCAAGTAAATGAGGCAGCTACAAAAGCAGGTACAGCATTGCCTTATGAAAAACCTTACTTAGAAGGACTGTGGTATCCAATTATCATTGCAGCAGTTTGTTTTGTAATAGGTGCTTTGTACATCAATAATAAAGATATAAACGTAAACGATTAATTAAATTTAAAAAAATATTTTTATGAATACAATAAAAAAATTAGCAGGAATATTATGGATAGCGATTGGTGTGTACGCAGGGTATATACTCATTGTAACACAGGCTATACCAAAGTTTAGCAGCCCTAAGCCCGAAGATTTGATACCTGCCATTATTTATGCTTTTGTGCTTACGCCTATTATTGTTGGCGGCTTGGTTACATTTGGTATTTATGCTTTGCAAAATCAATATGATACTACGGAAGAATAATTTTTGAATAATAAATCCCCCCGTGTAGGATAATACAGTTAACTTATGATGTTTATTGTATTATCCTTTTTTTATTGTAGGATTAGTTAAATGAATAACAATATTGATTTAAAAAATTTTAGCACTTTAAAAGTAACAAAAGTTTGATACAGTTTAAGTGTCAGGCTAAGGAAATCATAAAAGGTTTTTAAGCTCTTTGCAAATGGCACAATTTCGATTTCATTGGAGTGTCAGGCTGAACTTGTCGAAGCCGTTGCAGTAAACGAACCCGCCTTCGTCAAGCTCAGGCTGACATCGTATTAATTTGAAAGTAAGCATTGTGAATGATGTTTTATTAGCAGCTTGTCGAAGCCAGTATGCTTCTTCAAACCCGCCTTCTTCAAACTTAGGCTGACAAATTTTTAAATCGAAAATTATTACAGATTATTTTATACAAATGCAAAACAAAACCAACAATCAAAAATTGATATTCCTCAGCATCCTTCTAACGGTGTTGCTTTCGTATCCATTTATTTCAGTGGCCAACAAAGCACAATTGTTATTTGGAATACCAATGTTGTATTTATATATTTTTATTGTTTGGATAATTATCATTATTATTTTATTTCTCATTGTAGAAAAAAAACAAACAAAAAATAATGAGTAATGTCCTTGCCATATTAACTGCCTTGTTTTATTTGGCAATATTATTTGCTTTAGCATATTTTGCAGAGTATCGTTTAAAAAAAGGCAAAAGCATCATCAACAATGGATATGTATATGCATTATCGCTTGCCGTGTATTGCACTGCATGGACGTATTATGGAAGCGTAGGGCGTGCATCTACAAATGGGTTTGAGTTTTTAGCTGTTTATTTAGGTCCTACCATTTCGGCTATTTTATTTTGGCCTGTATTGCGAAAAATAATTCGCATTTGCAAAACACAACGCATCAATAGTATTGCAGATTTAATTTCTACTCGATATGGCAAAAATTTTACTGTAGCAATTATTGTAACATTGCTGTGTGTGGTTGGTATTATTCCTTACATTGCTTTACAATTGAAGGCTATTTCAAATAGTATTCATATTCTTACCAATAGCAATGCGCATCATTATTCTTTAAGCAATTTTTGGCACGATGATACATTTTACATTGCACTTATCCTTTCTATTTTCATTATTTTATTTGGTACTCGTTCTATAGATGCATCCGAAAAGCATGAAGGTTTGGTAGCAGCAGTTGCGTTTGAATCTATCATAAAATTGGTTGCCTTTTTTGCAGTAGGTATTTTTATTGTGTATGGTATTTTTAATGGGTTTGGAGATATTTTTTCAAAAGCTTTTGAAAATGATTCTTTAAAAAATTTATTTCAACTAGGCAATCAAACATCTTACGCCACTTGGCTTGGATTAATGATGGCTTCTATGCTTGCCGTAATATTTTTACCCCGACAGTTTCAAGTAAGTGTGGTAGAAAATGTGCAAGAAAAACATTTAAAAAAAGCAGCTTGGCTTTTTCCTTTATACCTCGTCGTTATTAATATTTTTGTGTTGCCTATTGCTATTGCAGGTAAATTAATTTTTGCTAATAAAAATATTGATGCCGATACTTTTGTGTTGGCGTTGCCACTTTATTTTAATCAAATTGGATTAAGCCTTTTTGTTTTTGTAGGCGGCTTTGCTGCCGCTACTAGTATGATTATTGTAGAAGCCATTGCATTAAGCACCATGATAAGCAACAACATTGCCACCCCCATTTTTTTATCTGCAAAAAAATTCAAACCATTGCCAAATGAAAAATTGAGTAGCTCTATTTTAAACATGCGAAGAATAAGTATAGTCGTGCTAATTGCTCTTGCATACATATACGACAAAACGATTGCAGAAAATGTTTCTTTGGTTTCTATGGGGTTGGTTTCTTTTGTGGCGGTAGCACAATTTGCCCCTGCTGCTATTGGTGGTATTTATTGGAAATCGGCTTCTAAAAATGCAGCTATTGCATCTATATGTACAGGTTTTGTAATTTGGTTTTTTACACTTGTATTGCCTTCTTTGGTAAGCGCTCATATGCTAAAAGATGCAGTAATAACAAATGGATTGTTTGGTTTAAGTTGGCTAAAACCCTTTTCCCTATTTGGTTTGGAGGGAATGGATTCTATTACACATTCTTTTTTTTGGACAATGTTTTTTAATGTAATCGTATTTGTAACGGTTTCACTAAACAGTAAAAAAACAGCGGAGGAAATTTACCAAGGCGAAATTTTTGTAGATATTTTTAAGCATTCTACCTCTGCTACAGAAAATGTGGTGTGGAAGGGTACGGCATTTCTACCTGATATAAATTCGTTGTTACAAAATTTTCTTGGAGCCGAAAGGGCACAAAATCTTATTGCAAGCTATGCAACAAGAAATAAAATTTCATTAACTACAAAAAGAGCAGACCCACGATTGGTAGTTTTTGCAGAAAATATTTTAGCAGGTGTAATTGGCTCCGCATCGGCAAGTATAATGATTAGAAGTGTTACGAAAGCGGAGGAGCTTAAGATAGATGAAGTGTTAAATATTTTGCGTGAGTCTCAGCAAATGATAGAGCTGAATAAAGAGCTAAAAAAGAAATCTGCTGATTTGCAAAAAGCCACGCAGCAATTAACCATGGCAAACGATTTGTTGAAAGAAATGGATACCATGAAAGATGAATTTTTGTATACCGTTACCCACGAAATACGCACACCCATTACATCTATACGGGCTATGGCAGAAATTGTGCATGACAATACCGACATGCCTGAAGAACAACGACAGCTTTTTTTAGGCAATGTAATAAAAGAAACAGAAAGACTAAGTCATTTAATAATGCAAGTCTTAAATTTAGAAAGATATGAAAGTGGGCAACAACTATTAACTTTTAAAGAGGTAGTGCTTAATACGCTTATTACAGAAGCCATAACATCTTTGCAAACCTTGGCAGATGAAAAAAATATTAGCATCCAAAAAAATATTCCTGATACCATGTTTCTCATGCGTTGCGATGCCGCACTCATACAACAAGTTTTAAACAATTTAATTTCTAATGCCATAAAATTTGTGGATGAAAAGACAGGAAAAATAAAAATATCGGTACATACCAATTACGATGAAATACAAGTGTGGGTAGAAGATAATGGACCAGGAGTTTTACCTGAATTGCATGAAATAATATTTGATAAATTTTTTCAAGCAAAAAACCAAACACTTAAAAAACCCGAAGGTAGCGGGCTAGGGTTGGCCATTAGTAAAAAAATAATACAAATGCACCAAGGAAAAATATGGGTAGAAAGTAACGGTGTGAATGGTTCAACGTTTATCTTTACGCTTCCAAATAATTAAGAAAAATGGATATAGTGCATAAAATATTGGTAGTAGATGATGACCCATACATATTAATGTCATTGGAATTTTTAATGAAAAAAAACGGCTACGAAGTAATGGTAGCACGTAATGGGGAAGAAGCGCTTGATATTTTAAATACAGCTACGCCTGATATTGTACTACTAGATATTATGATGCCCGATGTAAATGGATATGATATTTGCAAGCATATAAAAAGCACCAAAAATTTAAAAAATAGCAAAGTGATTTTTATGAGCGCCAAAACAAAAGACTCCGATATTAAAAAAGGCTATGAGCTTGGTGCAGCTTTGTATGTAAAAAAACCTTTTAGCACAAGGGAATTGGTAAAAGATATAAAAGGGTTGTTGGAAAATTAGAAATAGACATTAGACGTGAGATTGTTAGACACAAGACCAAAACCCCAAATGCAACAATCCGTAACCCGCAACTCGTAACCCTCCAACTCATAACTTTGCATTCATGTCAGCGCCAAAGAAGAAACTTAATATATCTGTTCTCAAAAGAGTATTTGCATTTGCAAAGCCCTACAAAAAGAAATTTTATTTATCTATTTTCTTATCCTTATTTCTTGCTGTAATTGCGCCACTAAGACCATTGCTTATTCAGCTTACCATCAATCATGGTATCAATGATAAAAGCTTTGGTAGTTTTATAAATGGACCAGGAGGTTTTATCATAGAAATTACCATTATACAAATTGCATTATTGCTGATAGAAACTACTTGTCGTTTCTTTTTTACATTTACCACCGCATCGCTAGGGCAAAGCGTGGTGAAGGATTTGCGCATTACTACTTACAATAAAATTGTGCACCTCAATTTATCGCAGTTTGATAAAACACCAATAGGCACACTTACCACAAGAACCATAAATGATATAGAATCTGTAAACGATATTTTTAGTGATGGACTCATTCCTATCATTGCAGACATGTTGTCTATCATTTCTATTCTTACCTATATGTTTTGGGCAAACCCACAACTTACATTGGTTTGTTTAGCACCATTCCCATTACTAATAATTGCTACCTACTTTTTTAAAGAAAGTGTAAACAAATCTTTTATAAAAGTGCGCAATGCAGTTGCTGCGCTTAATGCATATGTACAAGAGCACATCACAGGTATGGGCATTGTGCAGGCATTTGCAGCAGAAGAAAGAGAGCAAGAAAAATTTACAGCCATCAACAAAGACCATCGCAATGCAAACATAAAAAGCATTTTTGCCTACTCTGTTTTTTTTCCAGTGGTTGAGTTGGTATCGGCAGTTTCTATTGGTTTACTCGTGTGGTGGGGAGGCATGCAAGCAGGCATTTCTGCCGATAAAGCTGCAGAAGCAGGAGGAGTAATTACTTCATTTATTTTGTGTGTAAATTTATTGTTTCGCCCGCTGCGTGTAATAGCCGATAAATTTAATGTGTTACAAATGGGTGTTATAGCCAGCGAAAGGGTTTTTGCTATTTTAGATAATGAAGATGTAGCAGAAAGAACGGGAACATTAGCGCCTGCAACTATGAAAGGCGATTTATCTTTTGAACAAGTTTGGTTTGCGTACATAGAAGAAAGATATGTTTTGAAAAATATAAATTTTAAAATTCAAGCAGGCGAAACCCTTGCCATTGTTGGGCATACGGGCAGCGGCAAAACATCTATCATTAGTTTAATAAACAGATTGTACCATGTACAAAAAGGCGCCATAAAAATAGATGGCGAAAATATTGAAGACTACGACTTAGATTATCTCCGCAGCAAAATTGGTATTGTATTGCAAGATGTATTTTTGTTTAGCGGTAGTGTAATGGATAATGTTACGCTTCGTAATACCGATATAAAAAGGGAGGACGTAATAGCAGCAGCTAAGCTTATTGGCTTGCACGATTTTATTGAAAGATTACCAGGGGGATATGATTATAATGTGATGGAACGTGGTGCCACACTGTCTCTTGGGCAGCGGCAGTTGCTTTCTTTTGTACGGGCATTGTTGTACGATCCAGCTATACTTATTTTAGACGAAGCTACATCTTCCGTAGATAGCGAAAGTGAAGCACTCATACAACATGCTATAGATAAATTGATTGCGGGGCGCACATCAATTGTAATTGCACATAGGTTAAGCACCATTCGCAAAGCAAATAAAATATTGGTATTAGATGCTGGCGAAGTAAAAGAAATGGGCACGCATGCCGAGCTAATGGCTAAGCAAGGGCATTATTATCAGTTGCACAAAATGCAATTTGAAAGGCAAGAAGAAGTGGTATAAATGAATTTATTTTTTCTTTTCTACAGCAAAAAAAGTAATATACAATACCACAAAAAAAACCATTGTTGCCGAAAGTAAAAAAGTGGCATTGCTTCCAAATTTATACCAAATAAAACCTGCCAAACTACTCGCCAGCATTGTACAAATACTTTGAAAAGCGGAGTAAGTTCCTATAGCAGTTGCTGTATCTTCCTTTGCCGAAATATTACTTATCCATGCTTTGGAAATGCCTTCTGTAGCGGCTGCATAAAAACCATACAACAAGAAAATGATATAAAATTGATAAGGAACTTTTGCAAAAGCCATACATGTATACACGATAGCAAAAATTATTAAACCAAAAATAAAAACTTTTTTAAGCCCAATTTTATCTGCTAAAATTCCAATGGGGAAAGCTACAATTGCATACACCAAATTATAAAAAATATATACGGTTATTACGTTTACATCGCTTAGTCCTGCTTCTTTTGTTTTTAATAGTAAAAAAATATCTGAGCTATTAAAAATGGCAAATACCAACAACCCCACAACTAGTTTTCTATATAATGCCGGGCTTTTTTTCCAGTAATGTAAAAAAGAAAAAAAAGAAGTTTTTGTTTTTATTTCTTTAGGAACAATATTTTTTTCCTTAGTGAGCAATACAAATACAACAGCAAAATAACCAGGCGTAAATGCAAGAAAAAAAAGTGTTTTATAATCTTGCGGATGCCATTGTAAATATAACAAAGCAATTATAGGACCAAACACGGAACCCAATGTATCCATCGATTTATGGAAGCCAAAAACTTTTCCTTTTGTTGCTGCTGTGGCTTCGTCAGACAATATTGCATCTCTTGCGCCAGTGCGCAAGCCTTTGCCTAGTCTATCCACCGTTCTTACAAAAAACACCCACACAGGCGATATTAAAAATGCCATCATTGGTTTAGATAATGAGCTTAATGCATAACCCCATTGCACAAAAGGCATACGCTTACCAATATTGTCAGATAATTTTCCAAAATAACCTTTGCTTAAACCTGCTGTAGCTTCAGCAACTCCTTCTAAAACACCAATAAGCAAAATAGAAAACCCAATACTTTTTAAATATAGTGGCATTATTGGATAGAGCATTTCGCTTGCCATATCTGTAAATAGGCTTACGAGTGATAATATCCAAACCGTTCGAGTAATCGTTTTCAAGTGTGTGAAAGTAGTTTATTACAAATTAATTTTAAAAAAAACGGTTATATTTTTAATCTATTACTTTGTTCATTGCTATTAATTTATATTTATATTCGTTATGCAATTCATTGGCATAAAACCCTAACTTTTATTTTGAATATATTTTTAATTTACTTTAATGAAACGTAAAAAATATAGAGGCAAAATCGTGCTCATAAAAAATTAATAATGACAAATTACACCCAACACAGCAAAGAAACTTTAAACGCCTGGCACAAAGATCCATCAAACTGGAAATGGAAAATATTTTATTACAACAAAAATGATAAACGTATTTTTTCACCAAAGCGCATCGCAGCTTTCGGGTGGACAGTTAATTTTGCAAACCCTTATTCAATATTAGTAATGGTAGGGTTAATCGTTTTCATATTTGCCTTAGTAACCATTATGCAAAAATGGAGTTAATCAACCTTTTCTTCAACAATTACAATTAATCAGAAGCAATTGTACCATTACTTTATAAACCCTATTTACTTTTATTGTTGTCCGAGATAATTAGTATTTTCTAAAATTAAGCCATTGCAAGTATTGTCAATACTCAAAATTGAAATTCAGGCAT
>JAYSOC010000232.1:0-1808 GCA_043723285.1 Ferruginibacter sp.
CCTATTTGAAAAACTTCGTTTCTAAAGATTGCAGGGCTGCTATAAATACCAGTATTTAATGCAGCTTTAAATGTGCTGCTTTTTGATAATTGAAAATAATGAATAGCAGAAAGTTTTAGTTTTAACTGATAGCTACTAAGTTTTATAGAGTCGTATAAACTAGCAAAATTAAACCCAGGCGATTTTAAAGAAAGCACATCATTGTTTTGTTGAATATTTTTTATACCAGCAAGTATGCTCAAATTTATTTCATTTCCTTTTATTGGATTAAAACGATAATTCGTATTTCTATATTCATAATTTATGCCAGCGTTTACCGATTTTACATCTATAATATCGGGCAATTTTTTTATCTGTTTAATGGCATTGGTATCAATGCCGCCTTGCAATACATTGGTATTTTGCCATTGAATAATAATGTTGCCAGTTTGATATTTTGAGAGATTTAGTTGCAAACCCGTTTGTGCATTTAATTGTATAAAGCTAGAATCTTTTTTAAAAAACTCAAACAAAAAACTTAGCCCAAAAGGTGAATGAAAAATATATGGTTTTTCATAACCTAAATTTAATCTTGGAGATTTCGGTTGCAACGATTGATACTTTAACAATAACCCCTCACCTGCTCCAAATACGTTTTTAAGGTCCAGATTTACATCACCCGTTAATTGAAATTTACCTGTACTATTTGCATCAGGTAAAAATCCAAAAATGGCACTTGCCTCGCTGCTTTTTTTACTATTTACATTGATATTTAAAATAGCGCCAGAGCCTAATAAGTTTAAAGAAGAAGTGCTAACAGGTGTTGCAAATGGTAGTTCCAATAATTTTCTATCTACATCTTTTAGTTTTTCATAGCTATAAATACTGCCATTGCTAATGCCTAAATAACGCTGTAAGAATTTTTTATTCAATTTTAATTTTCCATAATTTTTTATGCTGTCTATTTTGTACAATAAAATTTTATTAGCCGTTAATGCTGCCGAAATTTTATTTTCTATTATCGTTACACTGTCTAAATAAATAAGTGCAAAAGGATACCCTTCGTTTTCGTAAATAGTCAACAATTTTTCTTTTATTGTTCCTATTTCTGCAATGTTTAATGGCTTATCTGTAAAATCTTTTTCATTGTACCCACTTTTGTTCAAAATATTTTTTTCAATACCAACGGTGCGAAGTTGTACCCAATTGTATTTTGTGCCAAGGTATAAATTTATGTGAAGTGTATCTCCTATTTGCCAGCTACTATCTATTGATGCAACTGGATAACCTTTTGTAGAAAGTATTTTAGGTAATGTGTTTACATACTCATATAATAATTGCATATCCGCAAATGAAGTTTTGATGCTTGGTGTCTCTGCGGCAATGATACTATCTTTGTAATGTACAAACAATGAAAAAGCATTTGGAGCTTTAACGTTTTTTTGCGCAAAACCATACTGATGCAACATGCACATCATACATACGAGTGCAATGGCGTGTCTAATTTTTTTTGTGCAAATGTTCATTGTGGTAGAAGCAATAATTTTTTAAAAAAGTAAATTTACAAATCTTTGGCGGGTATTTATATTCATATTCCATTTTGCAGGCAAGCATGTACGTATTGTAATTTTCATTTTTCAGTTTCCTTGAAGAATAAGGAGGCAATGATAAGTGCAATAACGAAAGAAATTTTATTTACAAATAATTTTATTGCAGATACAAAAATAGATACCATTTATATTGGTGGTGGTACGCCAAGTTTATTATCGGTTGAGGATTTACATTTTATTTTTAATGCCATACAACAAAAATTTGATGTAGCTAACGAT
>JAYSOC010000233.1:0-4493 GCA_043723285.1 Ferruginibacter sp.
GTTTATTGGTACACCACTTAATTTAGTTAAGGGTACGCTTGCTTCTGCTACAGCACTTGATGCAGCTAAAGCGCCAGGAATACCAACTGATAGCTCCGCTACTAATACCAACGAAATGATAGATTGGGTTAGAAGTATCACCAATGTTTTTGCTAAAGCTGCAGTAGATCAAAAAGATTTGGAAAAGATATTGCTTGTAAAAGGAGATCAGGATGCGTTGTATCCAAAATTTAGAAGCATTAAAGAGGCTTTTAAGAAAAATGAGATATACAAATTTCAGATTGTAACAAATGGAGCACCAGCTCCTGTTGGTTCTGAATTGTATATTGAAAATAAACTCGGTGGGAAATAAATACTTAATGACTTAAAAATATTTTGACATGGCAGAAATGGATACCTCGTCGGGTGGCAGTCATAAAAATGGCCCTGGCGTAAAAAAAGCAGTAAAAAAATCTACAAGGGTAGATCTTACTCCAATGGTGGATCTTGGATTTTTGTTGATTACTTTTTTCGTATTTACAACTACGATGAGTCAATCTACAGCAATGGCTATGAATGAACCTAAAGATAACAAAGACAAAAATAACGAGAAAGAAGTAAAAGAATCTGGTGCAATGACAATACTATTGGGAAAGAAAAACCAAGTGTATTATTATATGGGTAAGTTAGATGAAACTCGTTTATCTGAGCAATTTAAAAGCTCTGATTTTAAAGAAATAAGAACACTTATTAGCGATAAAAGAAAAGCAACACCAGAAGGAGATTTAATGTACATTATTAAGGCAGATGAAGAATCGACCTTTGGAAACTCTATGAATATCATTGATGAAATGACCATTTGTGGCGTAAAACCTGGTCACTATGCTGAAGATAAAATATCTAAAACAGAAAAGGAGTTAATTGGACTTACAGAAACCAAAAATGCTGTACAGTAAATTATGGAAATTATTCTTTTTTGAATCTAATTATTAAACAAGCGCTACATGGAAGCAAATAAAATTTTAAACGCAGATATACTTGATATTATCTTTGAAGGTAAGAACAAGTCGTATGGTGCGTATGAACTGAGAAAAACGTACAATTCCCGTATGGTAAAGGCTTTGATAGCTACGGGAGCGTTATTATTATTATTGGGCGGTGCATTTTTATTGGTAAAAGCAGTAAATGCAAATAGGCAAACTTTAAATACAGAAGAAGTGCAAATGGCAGAAGTAAAAAAAGAAGATTTACCACCACCACCGCCACCGCCACCACCACCACCACCAAAGCCACCACCACCACCAGAAATTAAGCAAATTCAATTTACCCCTCCTGTTATTAAAAAAGACAATGAGGTAAAAAAAGATGAAAAAATTGAAGAGATAAAAGAAGATGCAGCTATTAGTGAAAAAACAGTAGTTACTGAAAATACAAAACAAGTTGTGCAAGCGCCTGTGGAAGTAAAGCAAACAGAGGCAGTAGCGCCAGTTGCAAAACCTGTAGAAGAAGATAAAGTTTTTACCAAAGTAGAAATTGAATCTGAATTTCCTGGCGGAGCAGGAGCGTGGGCAAGTTTTTTACAAAAGAATTTAAATGGAGATGTGCCGAAAGATAATAATGCACCTCCAGGTAAATACACTGTAATTGTAAAGTTTATTGTGGGCAAAGATGGATCTGTTAGAGATATTCAGGCAGATAGTAATAACGGTTATGGAATGGAGGAAGAAGTAGTAAGAGTGCTAAAAAAAGCAACAAAGTGGAAGCCTGGTATTCAAAATGGTAATAACGTAACTTCGGTAAAAAGGCAACCAGTTACTTTTATTTTGGCCGATGAATAAAAAGAAATAAATCATTTTAATAAAAAACTCCGAAATTATTTTCGGAGTTTTTTTATTTTATGCCATTTCTTTTTTTACTTCCAAAAAATATTTTTCAATGGGTGCATTTAAAAATGTCGCAGTTTGCAAATAGGGTTGTCAGCCTTTATGCAGTTCATTTATTTAGAAATAACCAATTAAGGTTGACAACCCTTGCGACAATTATAAATGCACCCTTTTCAATCTATTGCATAATAAAAGATGAATAATGATATACTGTTGAACGGAGCGTCGCCACCGAAGCACAATCAAGGTACTTCGGCACGTAAACAAAAAATAAAAAAGTGCCAACTTTTTTCATCGTTGACACTTTTAAAATTCACCTATTCATTTAGAAACTTGCATTTACTATTTGCACATCTGCACATTTTCTCATTTACTCATTTGTTTTCTTCACCTCCATCATTTCCATCAATTTCATACCAAGCAATCCATTAATGCCTCCATCGGTACCACCGTTTCCGCCACTGCCAATTAAAATATCTGGCATCACTTTTATTTGTCCTTTACCAATTTCTTCAGTTATTTTATACTTGGTAAAATTATCCCCGCCCATAGCTTTTACTTGTAGTTCGTACGCTTCTGCAGTGCTCTTACCTATGGCCATTATTTTTTCTGCTTCTGCTAAACCTGTTTTGCTTATACGCTCCGCATCGGCACTGGCATTGAGTTTGGTAGCTTCTGCTTGTGCACCTGCTCTTGCTTTGGTAGCTTCTGCTTCAGCATTTGCACGCATTTTTGTAGCAGTAGCTTCTGCATCTACTTGTAGTTTTAAACTGCTTGCATCACCCTCGGCTTTTTTAATGGTAGCATCGGCAGTGCGTTGTGCAATCTCTACACTTTGTTGTGCTTTTACAATTTCTTTTTGCATATCTGCAATGGCCGTTTCCTTCTCCATACCTTGCCGTTTTTCTTGCGCCATGCGTTGTGTGCTGTATGTTTTTTCTTCTTCTTGTGCTATCTTTCTATCGGTTAAAGTTTTCATCAAACTCTCTGGCGGTACAATATCTCCAATCAAAGTATCCACTGCATTTACGTTGTATTCGTCTAACACTTCTTTCATATTATCTTTTGCAGCTTGTTGTCTTTCTTTACGTGTGCTAAGGAAAGCTATCACATCACTATCTTGCGCAGAGTTTCTGAAATAGTTGCCAATAGTGGGTTCCAGCACTTGGCTCACAAGGTTTGTCATGCTGCCAAATCGTGCAATTACTTTTGGTGCTTCGTTAGCTGGTATGTGTATAATTTGCGATACATCTAAATTAAATGGGAAACCATCTTGACTACGAACGGTAATTGTACTCAAATTTTTATCTAGTTGATGACTCTCGCTTCTGGTGTTTGCCCAATTTAGTACAAGGTTTGTTGTAGGTACCAATTCTACTTTCATAATGTATTTGTTGAAGGGATATTTACCTGGGCCATAAGGTTCCATCCACACACCACGTTGCCCTTTACTCACAATGTTACCATGCTTGAAACCCTCGCCTGTTAAGTCTTTTCCGTCTTCGCCAATGTAAGAAATTACTACGCCTACATAACCAATGGGCACATCTGTCATGGGCACTTCTTCTATTTGTATAGCCCAAGGATTAATGTTGTAACTACCAGCCAAAATAATAGACGGTTGCAAACCTCTGTTACCATCGTTTTTCAAAAACGTATCAAAGTCTTGGAAGTTATTGTGACCATCAATGTATTTACCTGCTATTTGTCCACTCTCAATCGGGTGTCCATCAAGCGATGTTACAATGCCTACCATATTTTCGTGAATGATAATCATGTCGGTAATGGTGATGGTAAATGCATAATTATTGATACGATAAGTACCAGCAGTAATGTATGCTGTCTGCCTACCTTTTTGTCCGCCATTGTCTAAAAATTTTTCAGCATCTTGAAAGTTATCGCTATCAATTTTGCGCCCAAGTATAGCACCGGTAGGTATTTCAGCACCATCGTTTGCAAGTAGTAATCCAATTTTCCCTTCGGGTATTACCGTAAAAGATTGCATGGCTACTCCATATTGCCAAGGCCACATGCCCCAATATAAACCTGGTGCAAGGGTTTTTGCTTGAAACCCTGCTTCGCCTTTTGTGGCAATAATTCTGCCATCGGGTAATGATTTGTTAGCACCAAATAGTACAAATTTTTTGTTTACTAGGCCGAGTTTATCTTCTGGTACAATGACCATTCCGAAAAAAACTCGTAAAATAAATTTGTAAAATACAAATGATAAAATTAGTAGGAGTACCCACCAATAATGAATAAATAAATCTTGAAAGTCCATGGTTGTTTAGTTTTTATTGTGATTGAAAATGTAAAATAGGTTTAATTATTTGCTATCAGACTCAAATATTAAAAAAAATTAAAACTTCAGAAATAGCAAAAGTTCGATAATAATTGTAGTGACATTAGCAGCTTGTTGAAGACGGAGTAATTGATTAAACCCGCTTTCGACAAGCTCAAGCTGACAATTTTATAATTTGACAAAAATGCATGAAAATAATACTAATCTAACACTAAGTGATGGCTTAGGATTATCTTACTTAGCAGGAAGGTGGCTTTACTCTCTGGCGAAAAGTAAACAGTTTTGCGGCTATAAAAGCGTTCATGTTAGTGGAGCGGTTGCTCTTTTTA
>JAYSOC010000234.1:0-4492 GCA_043723285.1 Ferruginibacter sp.
GAAGTGCCAAATTTTGGTATCTGTGCCAATGGTACAACCATCGTCAATTATAGCGGTGTGGTGAGCGAAAAAATTCAAGCTATTTTAATTTTTTTAGAAGATGGAATTGACTGTATTATACGTGCAAGGCTTTTAGAATCTGCACAATTAAGCTTTTGCTTTCCTCCTTTTGTATCTATCAAAAGGGGGGGGTGACAAACTGTCCCGACCCTTCAGATAAATTTACATCACGCTTTCGCATTTTTTTGATGTAATTAGTAGGGTTTAAAATATTTGTAAAAATTTCAATAAAATCTATAACCAGTTCATTTAAAAAAAAGGCGCAGTTTGAAAATAGGGTTGTCAACCTTTACAGTACATTTATTTTGAAATTACAAATTAAGGTTGACAACCCTTGTGACAACGAGAAACGAATCATCGAAAAACGATCCTACACCGTATCCATAAAACTCCTTTCCACCTTATTAAAAATAACTGCACCAAAAAATAATGTAGCCAAAATAAAAATACTACTGAACAATAAATGCATGGGTTCATAACTACCTTTCCCTAGCAATGCATATCTAAATGCTTCTACAATGGGCGTAAGTGGATTGTACATTAAAAGCCAAGCATAACTTTTACCTTTTAATGCAGATAAAGGATAAGCTATTGGCGTAAGGTACATAAGCAACTGCACTGCAAATCCTACCAAAACCGTAAAATCTCTATACTTTGTAGTGAGCGATGATATAATAATTCCCAACCCCAATCCCATACCGGCCATCATAAGCACTAGTATTGGTATTAAAAGCCAAGTCCACCCAAAATAAAAATTGCCATCTCTCACTCCTATAAAAATCATAACCACTAATAATAAACAAAGTTGAATACCAAATTTTATGATATTACTGAGTACCGTACTAAGTGGTATTACCAACCTTGGAAAATACACTTTTCCAAATATACCAGCATTGGCCACAAAAGTATTTGAGGTAGCTGAAAGGCAAGATGAAAAATAATTCCAAATAGTGATACCACTCATATAAAAAAGTATCGGATTAATATCATCCGTTTTTATGCCCGCTACTACATTAAATAAAAATAAAAATACAATGGTAGTAAAAACTGGTTGTATAACATGCCATAGCGGCCCCAATACAGTTTGTTTATATTGCGCTGCAAAATCTCGCTTTACAAAAAGCAAAAGTAAATCTCTATACCGCCACACTTCTTTTAGTCGTAGGTCAAATAGTTTGCCGCTTGGCTCTATTACTTCATCCCAATGCTCTTCTGTAATTATTTTTTCCATTTAAATTTTTGCTTTCAACCTTTCAACTTTTCAACCTTTCAACAATTTTCAAAAACTTTCAACCTTCAACACTTATTACCACTTCCAACTTCCTCTTATAATTCTCATACCCAAAATTTTCCATTAACAGTGCATGATTGGGCTTATACTCAAATTTATTTGTAATCATTTTTTGCAACGCATCTGTAATTGCCAATGTGTCATCTGGCTTTATCAATATTCCAAGTTTACCGTCTAGCAATGCATCAGTAGATCCATCTGCATTGCCAGCTATCACAGGCGTTCCGTAATACATAGCCTCTACAAATACAATTCCAAAACCTTCTTTTACACTCGGCATAACATATATATCTGCTAATTCAAAATGCGCTGGTAATTCTTCTTCGGCCAAAAATCCTGTAATAACTACATGCGCTTTTAGTCCAAGTCTTGCAATCATTTCAACTATATACATTTTTTCAGATGCTTCATAACTACCAGCAAGTATATATTTTACATTTTTATTTTCTTCTACAATTTTTACTAATGATGTTAATACATAATCGTAACCTTTATATCTATCTCTAAAAGATAATCTAGTAAGCGTAAGTAAAACAATATCATTATTGGTAATACCATATCGTTTCATTAGTTCAAAACTGCGCTCTTTTTCAGTTGGTCGTTGCAAAAAAGGATCTATACAATTATTAAGTACCAAACATTTTTCATTTGGCAAATGATGAAGAGTTTGTATTTTTTCTTTTGTAAAATTACTTACCGATACAATTTTATCGCAAGCCCTAAGCATTGCTAATTGTCGTTTAGTAAATGGTTTCCACACTTCTATACCATGCGCCATCAATATAATAGTGGTGCTAGGCGAAGCTTTTTTTATTAACCATGCAGCTACCAGCAAATTTATATGACTAAGAATTACAATGTTGCTTTTTAAACCTTCGCTTACTGCCTTCAAAATAAAATTGGCTTTAGCTGCTTCAAATCCCGAAAAAATATCGGCAGGAAAATAAGGATTATCATCTGCAGCTTCTTTACCATCATGCATACTTAATATACGAATAGGAATACTATTTTCCAATCCGTATTCATACAAAGCTTTTCCTGCTACTCTGCATACTTTTTCTATACCGCCAGTGGCAGAAAATACTTTGAGTGTTAAAAATAAAATTTTGCTGATAAAATAAGTTTGTAAACGCTTTTATATTACTTACTAAAGATAATTTCCGGAAGCTTCGCTTCCAAAAATATTTCTTGCCACAAAGGCTCAAAGGCACGAAGTAGAAAAAATGCTTTGCATTTTTCCTTTGTGTCTTAGAGCCTTTGTGGCTATATTAATTTTTTGTAAAAAAATGTACTGAAACTATTTATAATTGAAGTAAGCTCATTTAAAAAAAATAATCTTTTACGAATGCCTAAATTTTAATACAATCAACGACATTATTCTGCTCCAATGCAATTTGCCAGCCAAAAATTCTTTCACTATTTTTTTTGTGTGCAAATTATTACTCTGTTGCAATTCTTTTACATAACTGCTATTACGCAACCATTCAGCAAAAGGAAAACTAAAACCCATTTTTGGTCTATCCCAAATTTCTCGTGGCAATATTGTTTCAAAAGTATCTATCAATAATTGTTTAGGAAGTGTTCCTTTATATTTAATATTTTCGGCTATAGAAAATGCTGGCTTTATAATTTCATTATCCAAAAATGGTACTCGTATTTCTACACCATGCGCCATACTCATTACATCTGCATCTCTAAGCAATTGGTCTTGCATGTACATGTTAAATTCCATCCAACTTGCTTTATTTTTTGTAGTAATATTATTTAATACTGGCGATGCAGGAAATGTTTGAAGTGTTTGCCAAATATCTTTTTCGTAAGCACCCAATTGTGCTGCAATTTGTGTAGGTGTAAAATGTCCTCTCAAAAAAAGATACACACCTCTTATTCCTTCAATATTTAAATAAGATAAACGGCTAAGTTTTTTATTCATATCCAAACCAAATACTTGCAAAGAAGCTTTCGGTAATTTTTGTAACAACAATGCTTTCCCAATTCTATTAAAAGATGGGTATCCTCCAAATAATTCATCTGCACCTACACCCGACAAAACAGCTTTCAATCCTTCTGCTGCTGCATACTTGCTAATGAACCATGTATTTATTCCATCGCAAGATGACATATCCATAGCATCAATAATAGCAGGAAAACTTTTATGAAAATCAGCTTCTTTTAATAAATAAGAATGATGATTGCTGTTAAGCTTTTTTACAACAATATCTTGATATTTTTTTTCGGAATAATTTTCTTCATCAAAATAAATAGAAAGAGTATGTAAGTTTTTCTGAATTTTATTGGCTGCAAGGTTTGCAAGTATCGTAGAATCTATTCCCCCACTCAAAAACATTCCAACTCGTGCATCGGCTACCATTTGCCTTTGCACTGCATCTTCCAAAGATGAAAATATTTTTTGCTTTGCAACTTCTTCATTTTTTATTTTATTACTAAAACTAAAAAATGAAAATGATTGCAAGCTCGATGTTTGATTTTTTACATTGTAAGTTAAAAAACAACCTTTGGGTAAAGATGATACATATTTAAGTGAAGTAATAGGTTCGGGTATAAATCCGTATGCCAATTGATACACAGCTGCCTTCTCAAATTTTTCTTGAAGATATGGTATCGGTTTAAATGCCCTTATTTCTGAAGCAAATGCCAACCCATTTGAATAGGTAGAATAATACAAAGGTTTAATACCTGCCGAATCCCTCACCAAATAAAGTTTTTTTTCCTCGTTATCCCAAAGCGAAAAAGCAAACATGCCATTGAGTTTTGTAAAACTTTGAGTATTCCAAGTTGCAAAAGCAGCAAGAATAACTTCTGTATCGCTGCCAGTTTTAAATTGCAATCCTAATGCTTGCAATTCTATTTTTAATATATTAAAATTGTACAGTTCTCCATTATAAGTAATGGTAAATCTTTCTCCGTATTGCATTGGCTGATGCCCCGCCGATGTTAAATCTAAAAGTGAGAGTCTTCTGTTTCCCAACACCAAATGGTCGCTATCCGATATAAATATTCCACCATCATCTGGACCGCCATGCTTTTGCAAAACACACATTTGCTCTACCATGCTTTCTATAGAAGATACAGCTAAAGACGAATTAATAATACCTGCTATTCTACACATTTTCTGCTAAC
>JAYSOC010000235.1:0-4489 GCA_043723285.1 Ferruginibacter sp.
TAGCCATACGTGAGGCTTGCAAAAATTTAAATACCTTTCAATTGACCGATTGCGAAATATACACAAGCTGCGAACCTTGCCCCATGTGCTTAGGCGCTATTTATTGGGTACGACCAGCAAAAATTTATTATGCCAACAATAGGCAAGATGCTGCAAACATTGGCTTTGATGATAGTTTTATTTATGATGAACTAACAGTAGAAATGGGAGATCGCAAAATACCTATGCTTCCCATAGGCAGAGAAAAAGCTTTGGCTGCATTTGAAGCATGGCAGAATAAAACGGATAAGGTGAAATATTAAATTTTAGAATTAAATTTCTTATTCAAAATAATTAAACCACTAAATTAAAAGTTGTCAGCCTGAGCTTGTCGAAGGCGGCCTAATTTTTTATAAACTTATTTTATTTCATGCTCCGCATTCAAAAAGCTCATGCTCACATTACAATTATCAAACCATTATTTTATTCTTATCCCTTATTATTTCCGCAGCAATACTAATGGCTATTTCCTGGGGCGTTTGGCTGTGTATAGCCACACCTGCAGGTTGTAACAATGCAGATAATTTATTTTCATCTATTCCTTTTGCTACATATTCTTTGTACAGCGTTTGTAATTTACTTGCACTGCCAAGCATTTTAAAATATGCGAATTCTTTAATGTACAACGAATCAAAAGCAATTGCATCAGTTCTATAACCCAAAGTCATTATAATAACAAAAGTATTAGGCCCTTCTTTTATTAAATCTTTTAGTGTCACATAATCATCTACAATAATTTTTTTTGTAACAAATTCATTTTTATTAATGGTAGATAAATTTTCTCTAGTATCATACACTGTTACATCAAAATCCATTTCGCTCATGAGTTTACTTAAAGCTAAGGAACAATGCCCACCACCAATAATGTGTAGATAATATTTTAAATGTAGGTTTTCGTTATAAAGCCAATCTATTTCGGAGTTAAAATAAAATGCATAATTATTTTTTAATTTTTCAGCAGATGCTGTAAAGCCTTTTGGTGAAAGACCTATGGATAAAGCATTTCCATTAACAATCTTTTCAATTGCAGAAGCATCTTCTTTTTTAACGCTGTATAAAAAAATACTTTGTTCACCGCTGCATATCATACCGCTTTGGTTGGTTGCCGCTTCTTTATGATGCAATTGTTTTTTTATTAAATTAATTGCTTTCCCTTCTTTTAAATTTTCTTTTACAAGTTCTACTAATTTATGTTCCATTATACCACCGCCGATAGAGCCTTCCATTTCATCTTTGCTATTTACAGCCATAAAAAAACCTTGTCGCCCAGGACTACTTCCTTTACTTTCCAAAACATACAACAATGCAACAGCAATATTATTTGTAATGCTATCTAAAATAAATTGCCACGTATTTTTTTGTTGTGGAGTCATATATTCTCTTTTCTAAAACCAGTCTGCTAAATGTGTCAGACACCTCTCTTGTAGTCTCTATAGGTGTCAGACACAAACAAGCAGCGCCACTAAAAATTAATTGCCTTTTTGATGCAAATTCATCAATACTTTTTCAGGTGTCATGGGCGCATCAAAAGCAATATTTGCAGAAGGGTTAAAAGCAAGCACTGCGTTACGTAAGGAAAAATATGCACCAATACCATACATCAGTGGTGGTTCACCAACAGCTTTACTTTTTAGCAATGCTAAGTTTTCTTTTTCAGTTTCTAAAAAATGAATATCCATATTTTTAGGCGCACTGTATATATCGGGTACTTTGTAAGTGCTTAGTGCATTCGATTTTAATTTTCCTTTTTCATCATACACAATTTCTTCCATCGTCATCCAACCGATGCCTTGCACAATACCACCTTCGCATTGCCCCATATCTATTTTATGGTTCATTGTTTTACCACAATCGTGTATAACTTTCACTTCATCTATTTCATAAATACCTCGTTGGCAATCTACCGTAGTTGTAATAATACTTGTACCAAAAACATGGTATGCAAATGGATGACCTTTTTCTATTGTATTATCAAAATGAATATCTGGTGGCGTGTAATGTGCATGTTCACTTAAACTAATTCGCTTTTCATACGTTGCAAAAATTAGATTTGCCCAAGTTAATTCTGTTGCCATATTATTTACATACACAACTTCATTTGCAATACTTATACTTTCAATAGCAACATTTAATATTTTTGCAGCCATTTCTGTAATCCTTTGCAGCAAAGCATTACAAGCTATTTCAGTTGCTTTACCATTAAGGTCGGCCGTAGCACTAGCCGCAGTTGGCGATGTATTTGCTATGCGATAAGTATTAGTGCTGTGTACTTTTATTTTAGCAATATCAATATTAAAAATTTGTTGTGCAGCTTGTGCAATTTTAGTATTTACACCCTGCCCCATTTCTACCGCACCAGTGCTTATGCTTATGCTACCATCTGTATAAATATGCACCAATGCACGAGCTTGGTTTAGCATTGTTTTGGTAAATGAAATACCAAAACATATTGGCATAACGGCTATTCCTTTTTTATAATTTTTATTATTCGTATTAAATTCATTTACCTCTGCATACATTTTCTCAATATTAAATTTTGCATTAGCAGCATCCCAACATTCGTTTGCTTCGCTCACTACTTTTTGTCCGTAAGGAAAAACATTGCCTGTTTGCAATAAGTTTTTTTGTTGAATTTTATATGCAGGAATTTGTAACGCTTCCGCAACTTTTGCAATAGCAGCTTCTATAACATACATCCCTTGTGGCCCACCAAAACCTCTAAAAGCGGTATTGGGCGGCAGGTTCGTTCTACAACTATATGCTATGGCTTTTACATTGGGCACATAATACGTATTGGTGCAGTGAAACAAAGTACGTTCCAAAATAGCAGGTGATAAATCTGCCGCCGCTCCCGCATTTTGATAAAAAGAAACTTCGTAACCCAATATTTTTAAATCAGCATCCAATCCAATTTTATAAAATGAAGTATAAGGATGCCGCTTGCCCGTCATGCGCATATCATCCATACGATGCAAAGAAATTTTTACAGGCTTTTTTAAAATATGCGTAGCTAATGCGCACATTACAGCCCAAGTGGTTGCTTGGTCTTCTTTGCCACCAAAGCCACCACCCAAACGCACTGTATCTACTTCTACTTTATGCATAGGCAAGTTTAAAACTCTTGCAACTATACGTTGCACAGCTGTAGGTCCTTGCGTACTCGAGTGTATCAGCAGTTGCCCATTTTCGTTTGGAATAGCATAAGCACCTTGTGTTTCAATATACAAATGTTCTTGTCCGTTTGTATTCGTTTTGCCTTCGTAAATATGTGAGCACTTTTCCCAAATGTTATCTACTTCACCCATTTTAAAAGTGCGTGGAGGCACAATTAATTCACCTTTTTCTTTTGCGACAACCGGGTCGGTTATAATTGGTAATTCTTCAAATTGTACTTTTATTAATTTTGTTGCAGCCATTGCCGCATGCTCACTTTCTGCAATTACGAGCGCAATGGGCATACCACAAAAATGCACATGCTCACTTGCCAATAATTCTTCGTCGGAAATGATGCCACCAATTTGATTTTGCCCAGGAATATCTTTTGCAAAAATTATTTTTACAACGCCTTTCATTTTTTCTGCAGCGCTTGCATCTATGCTCAATATTTTTCCATGTGCAATGGGCGAATCAAACACAGCTGCATACAATGTGCCTTGCAATATGGCAATATCATCTAAATAAATAGACGTACCACTTACATGCTGATGAATATCAGTATTGCCATTGTAAAATATAGGTTCTAAAATGCTACTCATGTATATTTATTTTGTAAAAAGCATTTATAAAAATTTATTTTTCTTTATACCTCGCTTTTAATTCCTCTGCAAGGGAGAGGGAAAGGTAATTTTTAAAAATGCTTTTTTGCTAATTCTAAATGCAGCTTTACCAATTGTTGTAATAATAATGTTTTGTATGCTGCTGTTCCTCTAGCATCACTTATGGGTGCAATGTCTGTTAATAATATTTGTAATGCTTCATCTATATTTTCTTCTGTAATTTTTTTACCCAGCAAAAAAGCATTTGTTTTTGATAACAACATTGGCACAGGCCCGACACCACCTGCAGAAATATTTATCACACTTATAACGCCTTCATTAATTTGTAAAGCGCAAGCTGTATTTACACTTGCAATATCTAAATGTGTACGCTTACAAACTTTTTCAAAATTGAAAAAGCCAGTGGGTTTTGTAAAAGTAAAATGAGTAAGTTCTTCCTCAAAAAGTTTATCAATATTTTTATAGCCTTTATAAAAATCTTTAAGCAAAACGGTTCTTATTGTATTTGTTTTTGTACTTTGAAAATGCAATGTTGTATTTAATGCTAAAAAGAAAATCGTAAAATCTCCAATGGGTGAAGCATTGATAAAATTACCAGCAAACGTAGCCATATTGCGTATGGGTGTACTCGATACTAATTTTACAATTGCCGTAAGATTAGGAAAAGCACTTTT
>JAYSOC010000236.1:0-1801 GCA_043723285.1 Ferruginibacter sp.
ATTGCTGCTAGTGATTATGCTGGTTTAAAAAAATTAATAGAAGACAATAATATAAAATGCGCCGTAAGTAAAACTTGCAACTGGACAGAAATTAGAGAATTTAATTTAATGTTTAACACAAAAATTGGTGCGTTGGCAGATGAAGCCGATACTATTTATTTACGCCCAGAAACTGCACAAGGTATTTTTGTAAATTTTTTAAACGTGCAGAAAAGTGGAAGGATGAAAATACCATTTGGTATTGCACAAACTGGTAAAGCATTTAGAAACGAAATTGTAGCTCGCCAGTTTATTTTTAGAATGCGTGAGTTTGAACAAATGGAAATGCAATTTTTTGTACGCCCTGGCACACAAATGGAGTGGTATAATTATTGGAAAGATGAACGCAAAAAATGGCACGAAAGCATTGGTATTCCTGCTGAAAAATTGCGTTTTCATGATCATGTAAAATTAGCGCACTATGCTGATGCTGCATTGGATATTGAATTTGAATTTCCATTCGGTTGGAAAGAACTAGAAGGTATACACAGCCGCACAGATTATGACCTTACACAACATGCTACTTTTAGTAAAAAGAAAATACAGTATTTTGATAACGACCTAAACGAAGAAGGAAAACCGTATGGCAACTACACACCTTTTGTGGTAGAAACTTCGGTAGGTTTGGATCGTTTATTTTTAACCGTGCTTAGTCTTGCATATAAAAATGAAGAATGGACAAAAGAAGATGGTACGCTAGATGGTAGGGTTGTTTTAAAAATACCTGCAAAATTGGCGCCTACAAAATTGGCTATACTTCCATTACTTAAAAAAGATGGCTTGCCAGAAATTGCAAATGAATTATTAAATGAGTGCAAGCAAAGCTTTCATTGTTTTTATGAAGAGAAAGATGCTATTGGAAAACGCTACAGAAGAATGGACGCCATTGGGACACCATTTTGTGTAACAATAGATCATCAATCAAAAGAAGACTATACCGTAACGATAAGATACAGAGATGATATGAGGCAGGAGAGGATTGCATTGAGTGAGGTGAAGGCTTTAGTTGAAAAGTTGATTAGCTAAATATTAACAAATACAAAGCAACATAATCATTCGTGTTGATATCTTATTTGAAAACTGTCATATATGAAATCAATACTTTTAATTGCAATTTTATTTAATAGCTCCTTATTATTTGCACAAGAAAAAAATCGCAACACAGTGCCAGGACAAACCATGTTTTATGCAGAACTAGGTGGGCCAGGTATTTTATTTTCTGCAAACATAGATAGACGATTTACAAAATCGGCGCTAGGTTTTGGAGGAAGAATTGGATTGGGTTTTATAACTAGTGATGTGGTTACATCTACTACAACCAGTCCTTATGGTGGCTTTTACAGTAATTATGAAACAAGGTCAATTGTAACAATACCATTGCAACTAAATTATGTTTTTGGTAAACCAAATTCTGTTCATTCGATGGAAGTTGGCGCAGGAGTAACTTTTACAGGAAAAAAAATTGACATTTTTGATAATAATTATAGAAGAAGTTCTCCTGGTGCTTCAGCATTTGGTACAGCTTCTTTCATGTATCGTAAAATACCCAAAGATGGCGGGTTTACTTGGCGTATAGGATTTACACCAATAATTGGTGGTGGATACATACAGCCTTCTGGTGGTGTGGGTATTGGGTATAGTTTCTAATTACCCATACAACTCCGAGTGCACCGCTTTCTTATCATAACCCAATCCTACAATTTTTATTTTTGCTTCGTCTATCATTGCCTTCCAGCCACAAAGCATAAAATGTGCTGATGGA
>JAYSOC010000237.1:0-4478 GCA_043723285.1 Ferruginibacter sp.
ACAAATAATAGATTTTTGATGGAAGATTTAAGATGTAAGATTATTTTAAATTAGAAGTGATTTCTTGCATAGCGAGTGTCATTTATATTGAAATAATAACATTTAAAATTCTACTTCATAATAACTACCTTAAAAAAAATCAAAAAAAATCCCCGTTCAAAAAATGAGAACGGGGATTTTTATATTTTAAGATGCCGAATTAGAAATTTCTAACTGCCAATTCTGTTCTTCTATTTTTAGCTTTACCTGCAGCAGTTTTATTATCGGCTACTGGTTTTGTAGAACCATATCCTGTAGCAGTTAAACGGCTTTCAGCAATTCCTTTACTTACAAGATATGCTTTTACAGCGTTTGCTCTTGCTTCAGATAATGTTTGGTTTTTATCTGCTGCTCCAGTTGCATCTGTATGACCATCTACATCTACAAACAAAGACTCATCTTCTGTTAATAACTTAGCGGCTTCGTCTAGCGCCTTGAAAGATTTAGGCAACAATTTAGCACTGCCTGTAGCAAAGAAAACATTTTTAGCTGCATAATTTATTTTATCAATTACTGCTTTAGATATTTCTGGGCAACCTTGGTTTGCAGCTGTACCAGCACGATCTTTACACTTATCTTCTTCATCGTTTATACCATCTTTATCTGTATCTGGTATTGGGCAACCATTGTAACGAGCAAGACCTTTTTCAGTTGGGCATTTATCCTCTTCATCATTTACACCATCTGCATCAGTATCTGGTATTGGGCAACCACCATATTTAGCTAAACCAGCTACATCTGGGCATTTATCATCTGCATCAGCTATTCCATCGCTGTCTTTATCTGGGCAACCACCAAGCGAAGCTAAACCTGCTACATCTGGGCATTTATCATCTGCATCTAGCACACCGTCTCCATCACGATCTACAACAACAGGCACAACTGGTAATGCAGGTGCTGCAACAACAGCTTCTGGCTTTTTACCAAGTGCACTTGCAAAACCTACGCTATGATAAAAATGATATGCTGCGTTTTCAGACAATGCTATACGATATTGAGAGTTAAGCAACATAAATGTACCATCAGCAATTCTTACTTGTAAGCCAACACCAATTGGTGCAAATGCACCGTAATAACCTTTCCACTTGCTTGCACCAACGCCCAAAGTGAAAAATGGAGATACTGTGTAATTATCTGTAAGTAATTTAAAATTTGCAGTACCTGCTAGTTCTAATAATAGATGATCGTTACCATCTAAATTACTAACCGCAACAGATGTAGGATGCTTTACAAAACCTCCAGTAAGCGTTCCTACAAAATCTATATTATCGGTAAAGCCTTCTAAGTAACTTATAGAAAGTGCAGGATCCATTCTTTTAAACTTAAGCAATTGCTTATTGTTTATTACAGTTGTTAGGCTATTATTTCTTACATCAAAGCCAGATTTATAATCTATCATGCTAAAATGAATAGCAAGACTTGGACGTTTTTTTACATCGGATTGGGCAAAACTTGCCGCAGTAACAATGATTGCTAAAACCAATAGAATACTTTTCTTCATAATTTGTTAAATTTTCGTAAACATGGCAAAAATAGGGGCTTAGTTTCAATTACTGAAATAAATTAAACACAACCTAAGTAAAGCGTGTATTACTTGTTAATTAGTATTACCAATATGATAATTATTTTGCTTTTTTATGCTTTTTTTTATTGATTACCACCACTTTCACTTTTGTGAGGCCAGAAGATACAAAATCTAGCTTTTTTGCAGCTGCCATTGTTAAATCTACCACTCTTTTCATTTTCGGATGCAATCTGTCGTTAGTTTTTACAATTACGCTTTTACCATTTCTTAAATTGGTAACTTCTATCCACGTACCCAATGGAAGTTGATTGCAAGCCGCTGTAAGTTTTTTATGACTAAATATTTCTCCGTTAGCTGTTCGTCTCCCTTCAAATTTTGCTGCATAAAAACTGGCTTGCCCGTATAAAGCATGATTCTTTTTTTTAGTTTCTTTTGGAATATCGGGATTTAATTCAGTGCTGTCTTGAGAAAATACTTGGCTCCCAAAAAAAATAGTAAACAAAAACGTAAAAAATATTCTACATAAATATTGAATTTGCATGAAATTATTTTTTAATGAAAGATTATTTTCCTATAAAATATTTTTGTTTCAAATCTCTATCATCTGCATAAATATCGTCGTAAAATTTTATTGAGCCATTTACCAATTCGCAACTCATGTAGCGAATAAATAATGGTAATTTATTTCTTACATCTATTTTTCTATTTACTTTTTCTGCCATCCAATTTCTTATAGAATCTGTATTGCAAGCCAAGGTATCTCCTTTCTTTAAATTCATACTATCATTTCTAAGAATAAAATCTGCTAATTTTTGCCACTCTTGTACCCGCACACATCCATGACTAAAACATCTTACGCCATTTTTAAATAAATATCGTTGATTTGTATCATGCAAATAAACGGCATCGGCATTTTCAAAGTTAAATTTCATTACACCAAGTGCATTGCTGTTTCCACTGCCCTGCTGTATTCTATATGGAATTCCTTTTGTGTATCTTTCCCAATTTACATTATCGGGATCTATTTTTTTTCCTTTTCCATTTAATAAATACAACCCACGCCGTGTCAAATAATTTGAATTTCTTTTTAAGCCAGGCAGCATATCTTTTGTAATAATACTATTGGGTACGGTCCATGTTGGAAACAACACAATATCTGAAATGGCACTTGTAATAAGTGGTGTAGGCGTTGCAGGTTTTCCACAAATAATTCTAGATTCAAAAGCCACTGTATCATTATCAAACACTTTTAAATAATATGCTGGTAAGTTTACCCAAATATATTTTTTGGGCATTACTTCGGGCAGCAGCTTGTATTTATCTAAGGTAATAGCAATGATATTGTAGCGTTGTTTATCATTAATATTTAAACGTTTTACAACTCCCGCTCCCACTTTACCATCTGCTGTTAATCCTGTTTTTCTTTGATAAGACAATAGCGAATTGCTCAAAGCAGTAGAGTCAAAATTTGTGGGTATATCCACGCCTGCTTCAGCTAATCTTTTCTTTAACGATTTTATAAAAGCTACAGAATCTTTGTATGGATACGTTATATATGTGTATGTGCGAGTATCCATACTATCCACAAACTTTTTTATACCTTTTTTTAGCATTACATAGGCTTGCTGCTTAGGCTGCACGGTTTCTAACAACGAATCTATATTGGTTGTTTGTTTTGCTTTTTCTATATATGCACCAAAGTATTTTGCGTATTTAGATGTATCGTTTCTCCACGAAAAGCTGTCTGACTGCAACCTGCCTTGCTTTAAATCTTTCAACAAACCAATGTAGGCATTTGTCATTAAAATATCAGCATTGGCCCAGCTAATATGTGGTTCTTTTTTTAGAGAATCATTATCCAATATTTTTTTTAATTGTGCAATTTTATTAAAGTTATAATCTTCTTTATACAAGCCTTGAAGCGCTGCATTTTTTAAATAATTTACCAAACCAATTGTAGCTACATTCCATTTTTTTTTGGTGCTCCAAATAGGTACATATTCTGTATGCACATAATAATTTTTTACTACAGGATAGTAATTAATGTTGGCACTATCTATAATTAATAAACTATCTGGCGCATCATTAATAATAGAAGAAATTTGTTCTTGAATTTTTTTGTCTTCAGCAGATGGTTTTGTAATAACATACCCTTCTTCTGATACTTTTTTACCATTGCAAGAAACCAACATAAAAGCCAAACAAAATATTGCTGCGCTAAAAAGCTTGATAAAGAAATACATAGCAGAAATAAATTTATTTAATGAAGATAGTTTTTCAAATTGAATTTTCCATTATTTAATAATTACTTTGCAGTACAAAATTATACTTTTTACAAGATGAAATATTACATTATTGCTGGTGAAGCAAGCGGAGACTTGCACGGCAGCAATCTTATAAAAGAAATACACAAGTTAGACACAGCGGCAAAAATATACTGCTGGGGTGGCGAAAAAATGCAAGATGCAGGTGCTTCTCTTATAAAACATTATAGGGATTTAGCCTTTATGGGGTTTACAGAAGTTATAAAAAATCTGCCAACAATCTTTAAAAATATTGGCTTTTGCAAAAGAGATATTGAACATTTTAAACCAGATGTGTTGGTATTAATTGATTACCCTGGTTTTAATATGCGCATTGCAAAATGGGCACATAAAAAAAATATAAAAATTGTGTATTACATTTCTCCTCAAATATACTGCCGGTCAGCGTGCAGCTGCTGGGCCGGCCGCGCAGCGAGCCGCGCCTGATTGCCATGGCGCGGCAGCTGGAGCCGGCGCTGGGTGGCTTTGTCGCCCCGCCGGGCTATTCATCGCACAACTGACCAAGGAGACACCTGATGCGGATCATCTGCCTGTTCAACCTGAAACCCGGTGCCGATGCCGAGGCCTATGAGGCCTGGGCGCGCGAGACC
>JAYSOC010000238.1:0-11491 GCA_043723285.1 Ferruginibacter sp.
CTAAATGTAACAGATCGTACAATAGAATTGTACGATAAGAAAACAGGCTTTCTTACAAAAGTGGCTTTTAGTATTCCTGAATCGATAAAACTAGAATTAAATTTTAATTTCAGTTATGCAAATGATATTTGGTGGTTTTTTCAAAAAGAAACAAGGCAATGGATAGGATGCAAATAGGCTAGAAACAATTATCAAGAGCTCAATTGTATCTTATTTATTAAGTAAGAAATGATTGAGCATTTTTATGCAGATGCGTTTTATTAAACGATAGAATTAATGGAAAAAATATTTTGTTGTATTAAAAATTAAATCGTAATATTGATATACGAATTAAATCGTAATAATGGAAAAACTAAAACAACAAAAACCAACAGAAAGCGAATTGGAAATATTAGCTGTGCTTTGGGCAAATGAAAATGCAACTGTAAGAACGGTGCATGAGCAACTTTTGAAAACAAAAGATGCTGGCTACACCACTACACTTAAGCTAATGCAGATAATGCACGAAAAAGGTTTGGTAACAAGAAATACAGAAAGTAAAACACATATTTACACCCCTGCTATTGATAAAGAAAAAACGCAAATGCAAATTGTAAATAAAATGATTGCTGGCTTATTTGCTGGCTCATCTGCTAATATGGTAATGCAAGCACTGGGTGGCAACAAAACTAGCAAAGAAGAACTTTTAAAAATAGAAGAACTGATAGCAACGTTAAAAGCAAAAAAATAAAACATGCCTTTTTTCTACGCATTTATTGGAATGCTGTTGCATAGTATTTGGCAAGCAGGTTTGCTTGCGCTTATATATATGTGTGTAGATGCATGTGCTACCAAAATGCATCCAATACAGCGGCGAAACCTTTTGTACAGCTTGCTTTCAGCGCAAGTGAATGTTTCTATTTTTACCTTTATTATTTATTTTTCAGAAAATAATTTTACATTTATAACGAAAACAAATGGTTTTTCATTTAGCTGGTTAAACAACTATGTTAATATTATTTTCAGTTTTTATTTTGTGGTGGTATTGTACAAATTTTTGTCGGTTATTTTTCAATGGAATGTATTTATTAAAAACTACAAAAAAAGTTTATTAAAGTCCTCTGCCGAATTAAAAATATTTACAGAACTAAAGGCTTATCAATTGGGCATTAAAAGAAAAGTAACAGTTTGGTATTGTAATAATATAGAATCGCCGATTACATTTGGTTTCTTAAAACCCATGATACTACTGCCTTTTAGCCTTTTAAATGCTTTGAGCATGCAAGAAGTAGAAACGATTATACTGCACGAATTGGCGCATATAAAAAGCAAAGATTATTTGCTAAACTGGTTATTGCTAGGAATGGAAATAGTTTATTTCTTCAACCCATTCGTGCAAATCCTCAGTCATAAAATAAAATTAGAGAGAGAAAAAAATTGCGATGCACAAGTGTTGGATTTTAAGTACAACAACATTTTGTATGCACAAACTCTTTTAAAAATTGCACAAAATACAGTTGCTGTAAAAGTATTTCAATTGGGTGCTGTAAAACAAACATCGCAATTACTAGAGCGTATTCAGTTTTTTTGTACAGAAGATAATCGTGCATTAAAGCATTACAAATTAAATATACTGGCTTGGTTGTTTATTCCTATTTTACTATTAGCCACTACCCTATTTTTGCAGAATAAAAAAACGAGCAATATTGTTACAAATAAATACAGCAAAGCATTGGCAACAAATGTATACAAACCTGAAAAACTAAACCAACATTTAGATGCAACTAAAAAATTAAGTGAAATAGTTGCAAAAAAGAAGGATAAGGTAGCACTGAAAGTAGATAAGATTTTAAAAGAGAACAAGATTATTGAAGATGCTTTTCAATCGGCAGAATATATTGACAATGCCATGCAAGTAACTTTTGACGAAACGCCAGATAGTGTAAAAGAATTTTTATACAATGTGGAAACACAACAAGGCAAAATGACCCAATCGTATAAACTGATACAACGCAATGGTAGTTGGATATTAGAGCCTCAATGGATGATTGTAGAAAGAAATAACGATACCCTACACAAATTAAATAATACTGATACTATTTTTAATAAAATAGATTCTATTCAGTAAAAAATATTAGCCTTCTTTGCTATCAAATTTTAGGATATACAAAATATAAGAAAACATAGCTACTACAAAACCGATTATGGGTAGTACTATTGCATTTGTACTGTCGCTAATGCTATAATGCGAAAATGCCGCACCAAACAAATCGAATGTAACGCCTGCATACGCCCAATCTTTCAACCTATTTTTTATTGGCGATAAAATAACAATAATAGCTGCAAACTTGGCTACTCCTAAAAATTTTAATAAATATACTGGATAGCCTAAACGCTGGACTGTGGTTACAAATTCGGGGCTAGTCATTAAATCGTTGTAGGCAGAAAAACCCAATAAAAAACATAGCAAAATAGTTGTAGCCCAATAGAGGATGTTTATAAGTTTCATATTAAGGAATTGTAAGGTTACTAATAAGTTTCAGAATCTAGAGGTTAGTATAAAATACTGTATATTAAAGATATTGATTTTATTTAATATAAAACTTGGTAAATCGTTAAAAAAATAAAACTTATTTATTATATTTATAATTAGAAAGTAAGATGTTTAGAAAACCAACTGCCAATATCCTCCAAACAACTTGCATAGATATTCCGTTAATAATTTCACTTAAAAAAATTAGTCATGAAAAAATTAATATTTCTATTTTTTATTTTAAGTATTACAAAAACAGGGTTTGCTGGCAATGGCTTTTTAGAAAGTCTAAAAAACACATCTACAAAAAATGAAAAAACACTACTCATTTTTTACAAAACAGATTGCCCTTATTGCATCAATATGGATAAAGTCATTTCTGTAGATGCTAATTTTCAAAAGCAATTATTAGAAAAATACAATGTAAAAGTATTGGATATAAAAACGGAAGAAGGAAGGTTGATGGCAGATAAATTTAATGTGCATGCAGTGCCTACATTGGTAAACTTTGATAATGCAACTGGCGAGTCTAAAGTAATAAAAGGTTTTGAAGGTATAGAAAAACTAAGTAATGTGCTGGGACTTACTATTGATAAAATCGTAGTTCCTAAAAATGAAGTATCTAATATAAATACCTTTGCAGTATGTGGTGATGGAGTAGTGAACGGAGGAGAACAGTGCGATGATGGAAACCTTACAAATGGGGATGGATGTAGCATCACTTGTACCGTGCAGGCTGGTTTTTCATGTGTGGGTTCGCCAAGCGTTTGTAATACAATTTGTGGCGATGGTTTGGTTGCTGGTGCAGAATCTTGCGATGATGGAAACCTTACAAATGGTGACGGGTGCAGCAATACCTGTAATGTGCAAGTTGGGTTTACCTGTATTGGACAACCTAGCGTATGCTCACCAACTGCTATTTGTGGAGATGGTTTAGTTGTAGGGGCAGAAACTTGTGATGATGCAAACTTGACAAATGGTGATGGTTGTAATAATGCTTGTAATGTGGAAGTAGGATTTACCTGCATAGGTCAACCTAGTGTATGCTCTGTAATATGTGGAGATAATCTGGTAGGACCAGGCGAACAGTGTGATGATGGAAATACAACAAATGGTGATGGTTGTAATAATGTATGCCAGTTTGAAATACCTGCCAATAATGAATGTAGTGGTGCAATAGCTTTATCCGGTACAAGCGGTACACAGAATGGATACAATACTGCTGCCACCAATTCTGTTGGTGTACCAGTTCCAACTTGCCAATCTAATATTAATAAAGATGTTTGGTATTCATTTACACTTGCTGCTCCAAAACTCTGCCGTTTTGAAGTAAATGGTCCTACCATTGCAGACCCTGTATTGGTCATTTATTCTGGCACTTGTGCTACACTCACTCAGGTTGGTTGTGATGATGATTCAGGACCTGGAAATTATTCTCTACTCCAACTATCTTTAAATGCTGGAACTTATTTTGTACGAATAGGCTCATTTAATACAACTACTCCTGGTACTTTTTCGTTCGTGTATAATTTTAATCTTAACAACATTTGTGGTAATAATATTATAGAAACCAATGAAGAATGTGATGATGGCAATAACACAAATGGTGATGGATGTAATAGTATATGCAAAATAGAAAATGCAGCATCCATAACTGGTGTTGCCATTAATAGAGATTCTGTAAGGGCAAACCCAAGTGCCATGCTAGATGTAAAATCTTTTGATAAAGGAATTCTTATTCCAAGAATGACTACAACCCAAAGAACCGCTATTGCAAGCCCAGCAAAAGGGTTATTGGTTTTTGATATTACTACCAATACATTTTGGTATTATAGTGGAACTGCTTGGACAGAAGTAGGTGGTACAAGTGGAGCAGCAGGTAGTGGTTTACCAGCTGGCACAAATGGCCAAACACTTCGCAATAATGGAACAAGCTGGATTGCTAATAATGCTTTGCAAAATGATGGTACAAATGTTACTATACCTGGTAGGTTAGTTATAACAGGTGGTATTCCTGGAGTAAATAAAGTTTTTACAAGTGATGCTACTGGCATTGGAAACTGGCAAGTACCTGCGGCAGGAAGTATAGCATTTTCCTTAAATGCAGATAGTAATCGTACACTTATTCATGCTGCTGCTGATATTCGACTACATTTTGGCAATTATGGAACTCCATATGGAAATTTTAATATTGGCAATGCATTTAATACAACAACAGATGAGTTTGTAGCACCTTCGGCAGGTTTATATTCTTTTACAATGGATGTATACATTAGTCCATTAGCTACTTTAAACGTAAGCACAATAAGCCAATTTAGAGTTGATAATGCAAGCAATGTTATCGTATCTCAACAAGCATTTATAGATGTTATTCCATTTGGCAGTTTGTTAAGTAGCCATTCGCATACAGCCATTTTTAATTTAAACGCTGGCGATAAAGTTTATATCCTCTCTGGTAAACTTAGCGGTGGTGGCACTTCAAATGTTACTGTAAATTATGGCTCTGGTGGAATTGTAAGTACAAAATTTAGTGGCTATAAAATAAATTAATCTTCATTCAAAATTATGCACAAATAGAAACGGCCTAAAAAAATTGAGACCGTTTCTTTTACATTTTATTTTACAATGTTATACCGTTTTATTTTTACGTTATTACCAGTAGCATCTTTTTGTACTAACCCCACTCCTTTTGCAAAATAATTATCTACTTGTGTAGTAGCAGGTATATTTAGTAGCAGTGCAATATTAGCAGGAATACCAATTTGTTGTTTTGCGTAAATAGTGTTCGTATAATCTTTGCTCAAAATAGTTTTTGTATAATCTTTTTGCATAATTGTATATGTAAATGTAACCGGTACTGTAAAGCCTGATGCAGTTATATTTAAAGATTCATTCCAGGTTGTATTTACTGGCACATTATCTTTTAAAACAGTTTGGGTAACTACAGGTATTGTTACTCCTTGCAAAGAAAAATTGTAAGCAATATTTGTAACAACACCTGCATTATAATTTGCATAAAAAGTAGGCCCAAGTACAGGTTTGTTAGATTCTAATTTCCTATAAGTAGCACCAGTAATTAATGTATCTTTTGTAACAGTGTAGGTAAAACTATCTATTACTGATGGTGTACCACTTGTGCTTTCAAATGTAAAAGTTGAACCATTGGTATAAGGCGCATAATCGCTAGTACCTGCAGGCCATTGAAAACTAAAGTCTGGTAATATTACATCATCATATTTATTTTTGCACCCAGAAAAAAGAATCATTGAAAACACAAAACTGAAAAATATTTGTTTCATATAATTTTATTTATGACCAAATATACAAATACATTTATTTAAAATAGTTTCTAGTAATGTCAAATCTTAAAATTTAGCACTCTTTAGGCCAAATTACTTTTCTACACAATTAGATATTAAAAATAATTAGTTAGTACATTTACCCAAAATTTTGTAATAAAGCATATGTACTGTCGGATTTCAATATTTTTTTTACTCATTTCGTTAAACTTGCAAGCCCAGTTTTGCCAAGGCAGCCTTGGCGATCCTATAGTAAGTATTACATTTGGTGCAGGCATAAACCCGGGAGCATCTTTATCTGCTGCTACCACAGCGTATCAATATGTTTCAAATGATTGTCCCAATGATAATTTTTATACCGTAAGAAATAATACTACAAATTGTTTTGGAAATACCTGGTTTTCATTATCTGCTGATCATACAGGAGATTTTAATGGCTATTTCATGCTTGTAAATGCAACTGTATTGCCAAGTGCATTTTATTTGGATACTGTAAGAGGACTTTGCGGAAACTCTACCTACCAATTTGCAGCTTGGATTATGAATGTTATAAAACAAACTGCTTGCAGTGGTAATATCATACTACCCAACATTACTTTTTCGATAGAAAAAACAGACGGTACTATTTTGCAAACATATAATTCCAATAATATTCCTGTAACTGCTACACCAACATGGAAACAATATGGTTTTTACTTTAATACTCCATTAGGTGTCTCGGATATTGTATTGCGCATGACAAGCAATTCTGCAGGTGGTTGTGGTAATGATATTGCATTAGATGACATCACTTTTAGAGCATGCGGACCATCACTTTCGCCAAATATTATTGGAGGATTACCAACAACTGTAGCATCATTTTGTCAAGGCGTTGCCAAAACATATAATTTTGATTGTCAAATTTCAGCAGGGTTAAATAACCCAAGTTATCAATGGCAACAAAGTTTTAATGGAATCCCTTATACAGACATAATTGGGGGAAATAGTCTATTACTTTCAAAAAGTTTTTTGGCATCTGCAAGTATTGGAATGTGGCGATACCGCCTAAGCGTAGCAGAAACAGGCAATTTAAATTCACATTACTGTCGCATTTCATCGCAACCAATTACCATAAATATTTTACCAAAAATATCTACTACAGCCTCAAGTAATAGCATTTTGTGTGAGCATACAACTTTGAAATTAATGGCTACTGGTGGTTCTACTTATGATTGGAGTGGCCCTAGTAACTTTTCTGCAAATGGAGATACTGTTGCATTAAATAATATACAACAAATAAATGCCGGCAAATATTATGTATTGGTAAAAGATATTAATGGCTGCGAAAATTTAGATTCTACCATTGTAATGATAAACCCTGCGCCAATTGTTACCACAGCTTTTACTGATAGTACAATTTGTATTGGAAAAAACGTAACGTTAATAGCCAATGGCATTGGTAGCTTTGAATGGATTCCTACTACTTTTTTAAATAACCCTATAAGCCAAAATCCAGTAGCAACACCAATTGTAGAAACCAATTATCAAGTTATATTAACCAATCAATTTAATTGCACAGATACCGCTTTTACAAAAATAAAAGTAGGCACAAAACCAGTAGTAGATGCTGGGCCAGATAAAATAATTATTGCCAATAAAAACACTCAGCTAGAAGGTAATATTATTGGTGATATTGACTCTTTCTTTTGGTCGCCAGCAGAATTTATAAATAATGTAAATAGAATAAACCCAACCGTAAACCCACCCTCAGATAAAAAATATTATTTAACAGCAAGTTCTAAAAAAGGATGTGGAATAAATATTGATAGTGTATTTGTAAAAATATACCAAGGAATTTTTATACCAAATACTTTTACGCCAAATGGCGATAGTAAAAACGATACTTGGAATATTCCAGCTCTCGAAGCTTACCCTAAACACGAGCTTGCAGTTTATAATCGTTATGGACAAATAGTGTTTGAAAGAAAACAAAGTTTTACGGCTTGGGATGGCAAATACAAAGGCATAACCTTGCCCACAGGTGCTTATACATATATCATAGATTTAAAAAACGGCACAGTCCCAATTAAAGGAACACTTTTATTGGTAAAATAGAAACCGGTATTTATTCATATAATTAAATAAAAAATAAGTTTATATTTTTTGTTGCGTTAAAAATATTCTTACATTTATCTTCTAAAAAATAAACTTTATGTCATACAAAATTATCGACCTCGAAGGTGTAGGTCCCGTTTACGCAGAAAAACTTAATGCAGCAGGCATTAAAACAACTGATGATTTATTAACAACTGGCGGTACAAAAGCTGGTCGCAAAAAATTAGCAGATGATACTGGTATTGACGACGGCAAAATTCTTACATGGGTAAACCATAGTGATCTTCATAGATTGGATGGAGTAGCTGGGCAATTTTCTGAATTATTAGAAGCCGCAGGTGTAGATACTGTAAAAGAATTTGCTACAAGAAATGCAGCAAACTTGGAAGCAAAAATGAATGAAGTAAATGAAGCTAAAAAATTGACTGGACGTGTGCCTTCTGCTGAGCAGTTACAAAAAATGATAGATCAAGCAAAGACACTAGAGCAAAAAGTATTTCATTAAAATAAATAATAAAATTAAAAAAGCCTCGAAACAATTTCGAGGCTTTTTGGTTCTTATCTTAAAAATAATATTTCTCTGTATTTTGGTAATGTCCAAAAATTATCGTCTACCATAAGCTCAAGTTTATCTACATGGTAACGAATATCATCAAAGTATTTACCTTTTACTTCTTCGCAATAAGCAATGGCTTTTTCACGAATATCCGTTAGATCATTTGCTTTTTTACGAGCTTGTATCATTGCTTCAGTTTTATCGCTAATAATATTAATGTGTTCACTTATTATTTTTACAATAGCCAATTGGTTTGCATAACCAGATGCATCAACACCCGCATCTTTTAAACCATTAATATTTTGCAATAATACATTTTGATATTTTACAGCAGCTGGTAAAATGTGAGTGCTTGCCAAGTCGCCCATTACACGGGCTTCTATTTGCACTTTTTTTACATACTCTTCCAACATTATTTCGTGCCTTGCTTCTAACTCTTCGTGCGTATAAATATTGTTAGATTTAAAAAGCGCTTTAGATTTTTCTGTAACATAAGCATCTAAAGCAAGTGGTGTAGTTTTTACATTTTCCAATCCACGTTTTTCTGCCTCTGCTGCCCACTCCCCACTGTAGCCATCTCCTTCAAACAAAACTTTTTTACTATCTACAATATATTTTCTAATAATTTGTAACAACGCAACTTCTTTCTTCTCCCCTTTTTCTATCAACGCATCTACATCTGTTTTAAATGTTTTTAGCGTTTCAGCCATTACAGTATTTAGTGTTGTCATAGGCACAGCACAGTTTGCAGAAGAACCTACGGCTCTAAATTCAAATTTATTTCCTGTAAATGCAAATGGTGAAGTACGATTTCTATCTGTATTATCCAACATCAATTCCGGTATAGATTTATGAATATCCAATTTCAAAATAGCCTCATCTTGCTCATCAAAATTACCACTTACTCTTTTTTCTATTTGATCTAATACATCGGTTAAAAATTTACCAATAAAAATAGAAATGATTGCTGGTGGTGCCTCATTTGCACCTAAGCGATGATCGTTTCCTGCACTTGCTATAGATGCACGTATAAGGCTTGCATAATCGTGTACGGCTTTAATAGTGTTCACAAAAAATGTGAGGAACATTAAATTGGTTTTTGGCGTTTTACCTGGTGCCAATAAGTTTACACCAGTATCTGTACTCATGCTCCAATTATTGTGCTTGCCGCTTCCATTTATGCCTGCAAATGGTTTTTCGTGAAGCAATACAATTAAGTTGTGGCGTTTTGCTACACGTAGCATAATATCCATTAACAAAGTGTTATGGTCAACTGCAAGGTTTGTTTCTTCAAATATAGGCGCACACTCAAATTGGCAAGGTGCTACTTCATTGTGACGGGTACGAATTGGAATACCGAGTTTGTAAGATTCTTTTTCAAAATCTAACATGAATGCATAAATACGCTCAGGTATAGCGCCAAAATAATGATCATCTAATTGCTGTCCTTTTGCAGGCGCATGCCCAAAAACGGTACGTCCACTCAATAAAATATCTGGTCGTGGATTTGCCAAACCAGCATCTATTACAAAATATTCTTGCTCCCAACCTAAAGTTGCTGTTACTTTAGAAACGTTTTTATCAAAATATTGACAAACATCCACCGCAGCTTTATCCAATGCCACCAATGCTTTTAGCAAAGGCGTTTTTGTATCTAATGATTCACCAGTGTACGAAACAAAAATGGTAGGAATGCACAATGTTTTACCATCACCAATTTCCATTATAAATGCTGGCGATGATGGATCCCAAGCCGTATAACCTCTTGCCTCAAAAGTTGCACGCAATCCTCCGTTTGGAAAAGATGATGCATCGGGCTCTTGTTGAATTAATGCTGCACCTTCAAATTCTTCAATTGGAGTACCATCGCCTTTGAGCGTAAAAAATGAATCGTGCTTTTCTGCAGATAAACCAGTAAGTGGTTGAAACCAATGTGTAAAATGTGTTACGCCCTTGCTTTCTGCCCATGCACGCAAACCATTGGCAATTTGATTACCCATGGCACGGTCAATTTTTTTACCACCACGTGTACTTGCAAGCAAACTTTTATAAGCATCATCGCTTAAGTATTGCCTTGCTGCGCCAAGTGTAAATACATTTTCGTTGAAAATACCAGTTATTTTTGCGGCATTTTCTACTTTTACAGGATTAGGTTGATTACCTAATTTTTTAACAGCATCGAAACGAATATTACTCATTTTTTATAATTTGCTACAAAAAAAAGCTTAATTATTGTAAAAAGCAAAATAAAATGAAACTAAATCGACAAATAATTTATATATTTTAAATTTTAATATAAATAAAACTACAGTAAAATACCTTGCTAATTTATTATGAATACAGATTTTTTCTTTTGGGAGCATTAAAATATTCGAATATTAGATTTTTTGTGGAGCACTTGCAAATATATGTACCACACTCGAGGAAGAGCTACACATAAAAAACCCCATCCGAAGATGGGGCTAGGCTGTTGCCACGTTTAAACAATGTTCCGTTGCTTTCTAATAACGTCCCAACAAAGAGACCTAGAAAAAGTGTCGAATCGCCCCACATGGCAATATTTTGATGTGTAGTTTTAAAAATCTTAAACCTTACTTACACAAATTTTATTCCTCTTGATCTAACAAGTAGCAATTTACAATTTTATTTTTTTAAAAAATACATTAACATGAAATATTTTTTCAAAAAAAAACATCATTTCTCCCCTCTCTTTTTATCTATAACGAAATCTAAAAACGACATAATTGCAACTAGCAAACAAATAAGCAACCAGTAATAATTTCTTTCGAGTGAAAATATATTAATTTTCATCATCATTAAATACCAAAAAAATAATGATAAAAGATAGTTCAAGAAAATACTAGTAGTGAATGTTAGAAAGTAGTGCAAAAGCGTTTGCTTTTTTAAAATCAATAAATTGATTGCAAAATAACAAACTGGTAAAAATAAAGGGTGCCATGCTCCAATATTATGAAAATAAGTAACATTGAAAAGCCTTTTATATTTTAAGTTATTGGTAATAAAATAAGC
>JAYSOC010000239.1:0-4451 GCA_043723285.1 Ferruginibacter sp.
CAAACAACATACGGTTAGGATTCTCAAGCATTTCTTTTACCTTAACTAAAAAGCCAACGCTTTCACGGCCATCAATAATTCGGTGGTCGTAACTAAGCGCTACATACATCATTGGGCGTATAACCACTTGCCCATTTATTGCCATTGGACGTTCTACAATATTATGCATGCCCAAAATAGCACTCTGAGGTAAATTGATGATTGGCGTACTCATCATAGAACCAAAAATGCCGCCGTTGGTAATGGTAAAAGTTCCACCACTCATTTCTTCCATGGTGAGTTTGCTGTTTTTTGCTTTTGTGGCAAGGTCAACAACTGCGGCTTCTATACCTGCCATACTCAAACTTTCGGCATTGCGTATTACGGGTACCACCAAGCCTTTTGGCGCACTTACGGCAATAGAAATGTCGCAATAATCGTGGTAAATAATTTCTTCTCCATTTATATATGCATTTACTGAAGGAAATTTTTGCAAAGCATAACAACACGCTTTAGTAAAGAAACTCATAAAGCCAAGGTTTACGCCATGGGTTTCTTTAAATTTATCTTTCGATTTTTTTCTGATGTCCATTATGGCCGTCATATCCACTTCATTAAAAGTGGTAAGCATGGCGGTGGTGTTTTTTGCTTCTACCAATCTTCTACTTATGGTTTTGCGCAAGTTGCTCATTTTCTCTGGTCTGTCATTTCTGCTAAACATTGCAGCCGCAGGGTTTCTGCCTGGGTTGTTTAGTGCTTCGAGTACATCTTGTTTTACAATTTTTCCATTGTCGCCAGTTGGGGTTATTTTGTTGCTATCTATTTTTTTATCGGCAATAATGGCTGCAGCTACGGGGGTAGCTTTCACATCTGCAACGGCAGCAGTTTTTGTAGGTTCAGAAGCAGTTGCAATAGGCCTTGCAGCCTCTGGTACAGTAGATTTTACTTCTGGCGCTGGGGCTCCTACTGGCTTAGGGGCATCAGTATCAATAGAACAAACCAAGTCGCCAATAGCAAGCGTATCGCCTTCTTTTGCAATTTGTTTTACAGCTCCTGCTTGCTCAGCATTTATTTCAAAAGTGGCTTTTTCACTCTCCAACTCGGCTATTACCTCATCTCTATCAGCATATTCGCCATCTTTTTTCAGCCATTTTACTAGCGTTACTTCGTTTATACTTTCGCCTACTGTAGGTACTTTTATTTCTAGTGCCATTAAAAAATATTTTTTGAATGCTGCGAATTTCGGATAAAATTTCCAATCCTTTAGCATTCTATTTACGTAAAGTATTCTCGAGCCTAAAAGTTGCTTAAAAGGTAAAAAATAAATTGATTATGAAAATAAATCAATAAAAAAATTTTTACATTCTTTTTTTATCTATAATTGCATTATAAGAATGTAGTTAATCCAAAAAGTAATGAGTAAAAAAGTTTTATATACACTAGAATACCCAGTTCGCAGCTCGCCGGTAATATTGTATGAGTTTTTGAGCGGAGCATCGGCATTGCAAGAATGGTTTGCAGATAAAGTAGATGACAGAGATGGGCATTATACTTTTGGATGGAATGGTACAGAAGAAAAAGCGGAGGTTTTAGAAAGAGTGGAAAATAGTCATATTCGGTTTCGCTGGATAGCAGGGCCAAAAGATGAATACTTTGAATTTAGAATTGTAAAATCTGAGGTGACGAACCAAACGGTTTTAATTATTACTGATTTTGCTGAGAAGAAAGATATTAAAGATCAAACTCAATTGTGGGAGTATCAGGTTAAAGATTTGTTTCATCGTATAGGAAGCTAAGCCAACAATAATTCATTCATTTTTTTATACCCTTCGGGCAAAATTGACTGCATCATATTCCAATGATGCAGTTTGTATTTTAAGGCAATCTTTATAAAATTATTTTCTTCAATTGTTTTTAAATCGACATCATTTATTGCTGATGCCTTTTTATAATTATCTTCTTCAAAATGATGCTGCCACTCGTTTTCAGAAATTGCAATAAAAAAATCGTTTTCTTTATTTAAGGTTTTTAAAATATTTTTTTCGAATTGTTTTTTAAATTCTCCCGAAAGATGCAGTGTAAGGCTAATAAAATTTCCCCACCAAAACATGGTGCGAATAGCAAAAATATTTTCTTTTTCAAACACAGTTGGATAATCTAAAATTACATATGGAAAACCATTGTAATTTTCGCCTTTTGTTATTTTAGGAATAGAGGATGAAAGTTTTTCGATATGCGAAATTGTATTGCTAAAACTTTTATTTATGGAGGGGATTAAAGTATTAAATAATGCGGCAGCTGTTTCAATAACTGCACGTTTCGTTAAAATAATATTCTTATCGGCTGCTATGGTAAGTTCGCCATCAGAAAGTGTTACTTTTGTAGTATCGCTCATGGCGAAAAGATAACTAAAAAAATTAAAGCAAAAGCATATTTGCAATGATAAAAAAATTAGACAAACTTATTCTTAAATCTTTCTTCGGCCCGTTTGTCGTTACGTTTTTTATTGCCCTTTTTGTATTGATTATGCAAACGCTTTGGAAATATATTGATGACCTTGTGGGCAAGGGGTTAGATTTTTTAACCATTCTGCAATTTGTTTGGTACGCAAGCGCTACGCTGCTAACACTTGCTATGCCTATAGCTATTCTCATTTCTACCATTATGACTTTTGGCAACCTTGGCGAAAGCTTTGAACTAGTAGCTATAAAATCTTCTGGTATTTCTTTGCTTCGTTTTATGCGTCCGCTTATGTGGTTTACCGTATTGTTGTGCATTATTACTTTTTGGTTTGCCAATTATGTTATTCCGTATTCTCAATTAAAATTTGTAACACTGTATAAAGATATATTGGTAAAAAAACCTTCGCTAGATTTAAAACAAGGGCAATTTTATACAGGCATAGATAAATATGCAATTAGAGTAGGCAAAAAAGATATAGATGGGAAACAGATTGAAAAAGTGCTTATTTATGATCAAACAAATACGTTGCAAGAAAATACCATCATATCTCAATCTGGCAAAATGGATGTAACGGCAGATAATAATTTCCTAGCATTCGATTTGCAAAATGGGACCCGCTATCAAGAAAGAACAAATAATACTGACACTGCTACAGAATATATACGATTAGAGTTTAAAACATTTAGAAAATTATTTGACCTAAGCGCATTTCAACAAAAAAAAGGTGACGAAGATATTTTTAAAAATAGTCCAAAAATGCTTACAGCAAGGCAGATAACAAAAAGCCTAGATTCGCTCAAAAAAACTGATGATAGCTTAAATTTAATAGTAGCGAGAAACTTACATATTTCTCTACCTTATTTAAATGATACATCTTCACAATGGAAAAATATTGCCACTATAAAATACAATAAAAAAGATAGTATTTACTCAGATAGTGTTGAAGCTATTTTATACGATAGGGCAATTTCAAAAGCAAATGAACTTAAAAATACATTATCCTTTAATAGTAACGATGCTACTAATCGTAGAGAAAATATTATTACACATAAATTAGAATGGCAACGAAAATTTTCTTTCTCACTTGCTTGTATGGTACTTTTTTTTATTGGTGCACCGCTTGGTTCTATTATTCGTAAAGGCGGTATGGGCATGCCTTTGGTAGTAGCTATTTGTTTCTTTCTTATTTTTCATTTGCTAAATATGTTTGGCGAAAAATTTGTAAAAACAGAAGCGCTTTCTCCGTTTATGGGCATGTGGCTTGCAGTAATTTGCCTTACACCAGTTGGTATATTTTTTACCTACAAAGCCATGCACGATTCTCAATTGTTTAATAAAGAATTTTACTACAGAGTTGGTAGAAAAATTAAAACATGGTTGCCAACAAAACAATTAATTAAAAACAACATTTAATTTTTTAGCATGGAAAATAATAACAACAATAGCAGAAGGAATTTTATAAAAAATACTGCTAAAGGTGCTGCCTTGACAGTAGTTGGCGGTTCTTTTGCAACTAGTATTTTGGAATCTTGCGCTGCACCAAAAGCGGCAATTGGTAATGCAAAATTTACAACCAGTTTTGAGCAACAACCATTACCTTATGCATACGATGCATTAGAAAATATTATTGATGCAAAAACAATGGAAATACATTATAGCAAGCACGCAGCTGGCTACAGCAAAAATATAAAAGAAGCTGCAGTAGCAGAATCTGTAGATATAACAAAACCATTGGAAGATGTATTGGCAAACATATCTAAATATTCTACCAAAATGCGAAACAATGCAGGTGGGCATTACAACCACGAAATGTTTTGGAAATGCATGCAACCAATGCAATTGGACAATACAGCAGTTGGCAGTTTGCAGGTAGCCATTGATAAATCATTTGGTTCTTTTGCTAATTTTAAAACAAAATTTGCCGATGCTGGCAAAACAAGATTTGGAAGTGGATGGGCATGGTTGTATGTTGACTCAAATAAAAAATTACAAATTGGCAGTACGCCAAA
>JAYSOC010000240.1:0-1782 GCA_043723285.1 Ferruginibacter sp.
AAAAATGCACTTGTAAAAACAATTAAACAAACAGAAAACAATTAAACAGAACGATGAAAAAATTATTATTTGCAGGTGCAATGGCACTAAGTATGTTTACAGCAACAGCGCAAGGCAAGTTAGGCTACATTAACGCAAATGAGTTAATAAGCACTATGCCAGAAGCTGCCAAAGCTCAAAAAGATTTGCAAGATTTGCAAGCAAGCCTTCAACAAACGTATCAAGATTATACAATTGATTTTAATACTTTGGACAGTACATTTGCAGCAGATTCTGCTAAGCTTACAATTGGTATGAGAGAAATTAAAAGAAAAGATTTAGTAGCAAAATTTCAAACAATACAAGGCTTTCAACAAAATAGCCAAGAGCAAATGCAAGCTGCACAAGAAAAAGCATTAGCGCCTATTAGAGAAAAAGCATTTAATGCTATAAAAACAGTAGCTGCAGAGAAAGGATATACATATATTTTTAATGAAGAAAATTTATTGGTAGCTCCACAGGGCGATAATATTTTACCATTTGTAAAAGCTAAGCTTGGTATAGCTGCTCCGAAGCCAGCTGCGCCAAGAGCAACACCTGCAAAGCCAGCTGCCGGAGGAAAAAAATAATATTTAATAAAAAATATAAAAGCGGCTGTTTCATCATTTTGAAACAGCCGCTTTCTTTTGTATTGGTCTTACAAATTTAATTATTAGTTACTCAAAACTCCTATCATTTCCCCGAAGCCCTTTTCAATATGGCTTTTCCAAATCTATTTTTTACATCATCAATACTTTTGTACAAATCATTTTTCTTAACAGTATTGGTAAATAAATTTGTTTGTATAGCATTATCTGTAAGAGCGCTCAAACGTACGCCAAGTAAGCGTATTGGTTCTCCTTTTTTATATAATTTTTTAAATAACGCTTTTACAACTGGTATAATATCTTCATCGGCACTTGTAGCTGGTATTGTAGTCTGTTTCGAAAATGTTTCAAAATTTGGATAGCGAATTTTTACAGCCACACAGCTTGTTACTTTTTCATCTTCTCTTAATTCAAAACAAATTTTTTCTATAAATTTTATTAACTCTGCATGTATAAATTTCATTTCTGTCACTGGTTCATTAAACGTATTTTCTGTAGAAATAGATTTAGATTCGTGGTAATTGGTAACTTCTCCATAGTGTAACCCTTCAGCTTTTAGTTTCAAATCTGTTCCCCATTTACCTAATCTTTCTTCTAATATTTCGATATTTGTTTCGCTTAATTGTTTGATTGTTTTTACACCTATGTATGCAAGCACTTCTTGTGCATGCTTGCCTACGCCAGGTATTTCATCTACAGCAAGCGGCGCTAGAAATTCTTTTTCTTTGCCAAAAGGTATCTGCAAATAACCATTAGGCTTGGCTTGGTTGGTCGCAATTTTTGCCATCATTTTGTTTGATGATAATCCAAATGAAATAGGCAAACCAGTTTCGTTCATAATTTCATTTCGTAAATCTATTGTCCATTGCAGCGGATTAAAAAATTTTTCCATGCCAGTAAGATCAATGTAAAATTCGTCAATTGATGCTTTTTCAAATAGTGGTGCTTTAGCTGCAATAATTTGTGTAACCCATTTTGAATATCTACTGTATTCCCCCCTAGTACCACTTACAAAAATAGCTTGCGGACAAAGTTGTTTTGCTTTATGAGATGGCATGGCAGAATGTATTCCAAATTTACGGGCTTCATAACTGCAGGCCGCTACCACACCACGTTCTCGGCCACCTACAATCACAGGTTTGCTTTTAAGGCTTGG
>JAYSOC010000241.1:0-11442 GCA_043723285.1 Ferruginibacter sp.
ATGAATTTTAATCTTTCACAAATGCCAGAGCGTACGGCACAGCCACGTGCCAATGGGCTTACAATGGTAATGGATAAGGGCTTAAGCGTACAAGAAGCCAAAAATTTTATGAGTGTAGCCGCACCACATGTAGATATTGTAAAGCTTGGTTTTGGTACTGCATTTGTAACACCAAATTTAAAAGAAAAATTAGCAGTGTATGCAGAAAACAATATGCCAGTTTATTTTGGTGGAACATTGTTTGAAGCTTTTTTGATACGGAACCAAATGGATGATTATGCAACTATGTGTAAAGAATTTGGTGTAACAACCATGGAAATAAGTGACGGATCTATTACCATTCCACACACAGAAAAATGTGGATACATAGAAAAACTAGCCAAAAATTTTAAAATATACAGCGAAGTTGGAAGTAAAGATGCTGCACATATTATTCCACCTTACAAATGGATAGAACTAATGAGTGCAGAGCTTAGTGCAGGTGCTAGCTACGTAATAGCTGAAGCTCGTGAGGCAGGCAACGTAGGTATTTACAGAGGCAGTGGCGAAGTGCGTGAAGGATTGGTACAAGAAATACTGACACAAATACCAGCTGAAAAAATATTGTGGGAAGCACCGCAAAAGGCACAGCAATTGTACTTTTTAGAATTGATAGGTTGTAATGTAAACCTTGGAAACATTGCTCCATCTGAAATGATAGCATTAGAAGCCATGCGTATAGGATTAAGAGGTGATACTTTTGAATTTTATTTAGATAAAAAGTAGAAAGACATAAAAGATTAAAATAAAATGGTGGACCTAATAATTCCACCATTTTATTTTTCTTTTATAAATTAGTATTAAAAAAAATCGAATTTATTTAAGAAAATCCAAAACCTTAAACATTTTATTGGCTACATCTCCACTTTTACCATTGAAATTATTTACCAAAAAAGAAAAAATATATCTGCTTCCATCTTTGGCGGTGTGGTAGCCGCAAAAACCTTTTACGTTTGAAATGCTGCCGCTTTTCATCGCCATCCCATTATAAATTGGCAATGCTTGCAAAAAATATTTGTACCAATCTTTTGTAGCAGCATATTTTAAAATTTCTACTTGTGCATGTGTGGTTATTCTGTTTTGTGGTGATAAGCCTGAGCCATCAAAAATGTTCAATTCATTCTTATCAATATTTTTTGCCGCCCAAAAGTTTTTTACAACAGTAACAGCACTATCTGCATTTGCTTTTTCATTAAGGCCCATTGTTTTTAATAATGCTTCTGCATAAAGATTTATACTTTTTTTGTTGAGCCAATAAATAATTGAATCAAGTGTTGGAGAATAATGAGTGTATAAATTTTCGTAGTTTTTTTTATCAATGGTATTTGAAAAGGGTTTTGCAAGCACTGCTTTATAATCTTCTACACCATTTGTTTTTATATCTTTTTGTTTTAGTGCAATAGTTAAATCGGTAAGCATTGTTTTTGCAGGCTCAATATCTGCGGCCGATATGGTAAATTTTTCTTCGCCATTTGGTATGCTGCCAGTGAGTACCCAAGCATTGCCTTGCATGGGCAAGTAGCAGTATGCATTATCACCACTGCCTTTTGGGCCTGCGCTAAGTTCGTTTACAAAAATTTTATTCGTTGGCGAAACAATTTTTACTTCATTAGCATTTACCGAATTTAATACAATATCAAATTGATTTTCTTTCCAGTTTAAAACAGCCGCCGCAGCACCATAATAATTACCAATGTCCTGCATTATCCATCCATCGGGTATGGCTTGATAAGGATATTTTCTATAATTAAATGATAAGGGTTGTGTAATTTGTTTTATCCCTTTTTTTTGAACTGTTGCTACAAAAGCATTTAAAATTGAATTGGTTTTTGTGTTGTTATATCGGTTGCTTCCAAATGTAGGATCACCATCAGCAACTACATTTAAGTTTCCTTGCAATATGCTATCAATAATTTCTCCTACCGCTTGCAAAATTGTTTTGTATCTAAAATTTTTTTTCAGCAGTTCAAAAGCCGTAACGCTTGTTATTATTTTTTGGGTAGATGCTGGTGCCAAACCTACTCTTGCATTTTTTTCAAAAACTACTTTGCCTGTTATTGCATCTATCACATACAAGGCACTTATGGCATAACTAAGTTGTGGATCTTTTTCAAATTGTGTAAAAGCAGTTTGTAGTTTTTGGGTAACAGTTTGTGCAAAAATGATGGAAGGAAGAAATACAAAGAATAAAGATAAAATGTGTTTCATTTTTATGAATGGTTTAGTGAAACGAAGTTATTTATTTTGAGGTGAATAGAACAATTCGCCAGTATTACTAAACATAAACCCTTGCCATTTTTTCTCCAAACGGTATTGTTTCATTTTTTTTATAATTAATTAGAAAATTTCTACAAAAAATAGCATTAATATTTTTTTGTCATATGTTATATTTTTTTTATATTTGCTCAATATTTATAAAATCTTACTCGGTTTTATCATTTCCAATATTTACGAAGCCTAAACACTCTTATTTATTTAATAAGATATATCCTACGTTTTGTATTGGTAATACTTTTTTATTTCTGGGTAGTAAAATTTTATATCATGAAAAAGATTTCAACATTAGCAAGCATTTTATTTTTTGCGGTTGGCTTATATGCACAAAATGTGGGTATTGGTACATTAACACCTACCTCAAGTTTTGAAATAAAAAAGCCTTTAAAGTCCACTTTAAAAATTAGTACTACCCAATTTACAGATACAACCCAATTGATTTTTAGCAATAGAGATTTTTTAAACCAAGGTACAGATATGCTTGTGTCTAGTAACCAAGAAGAAGGGTTGCGGTTTTCTAGCAGCTCCGATTTACCTGCAAATACCCAAAATAATATAATGCAAATAACTCCACAAGGTAATGTGGGTATTGGTACAGTTCCTGCAGAAAAATTGGAAGTAAATGGCAATGCAAAAATTAATGGAGAAGTGAATAGACCATCTACAGGCTCTGCAAACTTGGTTCCTATAGCTTATGGAACTATATTTACGGATGGTACACTTTATGCAAATTCAGGAAACATAAGTTGCATAAGAAGTGCAGCTGGCTCTTATGAGATAACTATTAGTGGCGAAAATTATTTTTATTTGAACTATATAACTACAGTTACTCAATCATTATCATCACCAAAAATAATAACTACTAATAGTGTTTCAGGCAAATTATTAGTGTATTCTTATAATTTGGCAGGCGTTTTAGTGGATTCTGTTTTCTCATTTATTACGTATAAGCCCTAATTGTTTCTAAAGTTTTATTTCATTCAATAAACTAAAAAAAAAGCTAAAACTAAAAGATAATACAGAGGTTGCGGTTTTGCAAGGAGCGTTCTCAAAATTTTTAGTGTCTGCTGTGAAATTATTGAAAAGTACAAAAAAATCACTCTTTTAGAAGATATAAAATAAAAAAAATGATGTTATTTTTATATGAAAATTTTAAAATATAAAAAACTTTAGTATGGATTTATATGGCTACTGTTTATTCTAATTTTAATGAAAATATATTCTTTACTAAAGTGAAATATTAAAAGCTAAAAACCAACACCTATCTAGTGTTCACTGTTTTAAAACTAAGTTCTTTTAAAATTAGATAACTAAATATGTATTTGTAAGCGCAATTTTTAACCTAGTTTGCCGTTATAGTCATAAAAATACCCTGTTTAGGGTATTGTGAATAATTTTTTAAAAATAGATATTTGCATATTGGTTAAATAAAAAAGAGTAAATTGTGTTAGGCAAACTAAAAAAAACCGTTTGCTAATTGCAACAAGCCGTTTACTAAATTCTAATATGTTATTAATATAAATATTAGTAATTTTATACAATATTAGCGTACAACTTTTTAAAGTACAGATTATGTTTAAACAAATAAAAACAATAGCCGCCGCAAGTTTACTTTTGTTAGGCACTGCTACCAAAGCCCAGCTCACTATTAGTAGTGGCGCAGTGTTTAATATACAAAGCGGTGCATTCGTAACGGTGCAGGGCGATGTATTGAGCAATGCCGATATTACAGGAGCTGGCAAAGTCGTTTTGAAAGGAAGTGCCAACCAAAATGTAAATATGAATGGTTTTGTTATCCCAAATTTAGAAATGGATAATGCTGCCAATGCTACACTTACTGGTAATACTAAAATAACCAACTCGTTGTTGTTTACCAATGGAAAAATATTAGTAGGAAATAATACAGCAACCCTTGCTGCAGCTACAACCGCTAGTGGTATGGGAGCAAGCAAATTTTTTGAAACAAATGGTACTGGTTTTGTTCGTAGAGAACTTAGTGCAGATATATCTAACCTTGTAACTCCTGTGGGTGCAGGCGCAGATTACTTGCCTGTGGCACTTACCAATACTGGTAGTGCATATGCAGGTGCGAGTATAGGGGTGCAGGCTATAGGTACAGCTGATGCTAATAAGCACGTGCGTACCGAAAGTTATTTGACTAATTATTGGCCAATAAGTAAAACTGGAATTACTGGCGGCGTTACTAATGCAGTTGGTACTTATGTAGATCCTACTGGTATTAATATTGGGGGAACCGAAGCAGACTTAAGAGGATTTTATTGGGATGGGGCGAACTGGAGCTTAGCTGGTAGTAACCAAAATGCTTTAGCGAATACTGCAGCTGCGGATATAACAACTAATACAGGAGAGTTATATGCAATGAATAAATTCGTATTACTAAATACAAAAACATTTTTGCAAGCTGCATATAATAATGCTACTCCTGGTTTAATGGATGACAAATTGAGAACTACTGTTGCTTATGTAGTTGGTGGCGGTGCTCCTACCGGAAATTTGTTACCAACTTCTGATCCATATAGGACAGCGGCATATTCTACAAATTTTGTACATGTTAATAATGCTACCCCAGAAATTGCAACAAGTGGTACAGTATTTAACGATCAAGTTAATCCAAATAAAAACGTTGTTGATTGGGTGTTTTTAGAATTGAGAAACAATACTGCAACTCCTACTACTGTTTTTGAAACAAGATCTGCTTTATTGTTGAGAGACGGTTCTGTAGTAGACATTGATGGTGTTAGTCCAATTTATTTTAAAAATACTGACCCATTATTAAATACTTTAAATTTATTTGTGGCAGTAAGGCATAGAAATCACTTAGGGCTTCGAAGTTTGAATACTAAAACAATGGATATTATACAATCACCAGCTCCAAGTGCATTAGATTTTACAACAAATACAAATTCATTTAATTCTTTTGGTGCTACCTTAGCTGTGGGAGTGAATGGTTTAGTTGGAGGTAATATAAATTTGAATAACAATATTCGTATTTCAGGAGCTACTGCTGCATTTAGTGATTATGAAAGATTAAAAGGTATTCTAGGAGCTTCTCTAATTATTAATAATACATATTCTGAAGGTGATGCAAATATGAATAGAAGTGTGAGGGTTTCCGGAGCTACAGCTGCTTTTAGTGATTACGAATTTATAAAAGCAGTTCTAGGCGCTAGTCTTATTATTAACCAACCAAATTATTAAAATTTACCATGAAAAGAATAATATTTTTTACACTAAGCATGTTCTCAATTATTACTGCAAGTGCTCAAGCAAATTACTTTCAAGCTAATATCAAAAGAAATGGCTCAAATTTGGAATTTTATATAAAACCAACAACATCTGCAGCAAATATTACGTTGAGATTTGATGCAATAGATTTTTCAATAAGGTGGCCTATGTTAGAAGCAGCACCAATTATGGGTTTACCTGTTGTAAATAATGTAAATTTTCCTGGCTTAACAATTACCATTGAAGTTGATGATGCCTACGGAGGTGAACCTAATTTTATAACTAGAAATCTTCATGCTGGGAGTCTTCCTGCTACATCATCATCCACAAGTTATACAGCTGGAGTAGAATATTTAGTATTTTCGGTTCCTGTTAGTAACCCTATATCTAATAATGTTGAGCTAGCTGGGAATAATGAAGACCCATCTGGGCCTTACTTTTTTTCAGTTACAAAAAACTCACCAGGACTTGGACAATCAGATTTTACTTCTCATAATAGTTTAAACGGTAGTATTAATAATCAATTATATTATGGTACGGCAGCTCAATTATCAAGAGTTGGTCAAAATTTTTATCAAAAAATTGGTGCAGGAGTAGTACCCGTTAGATTCTCTTCCTTCTCTGCTATTAAAAAAGACAACGACGCAATCCTATCTTGGGTAGTAGAAAATGAAACAACTAACGTAACCTATTACGAAGTAGAAAGAAGTGTTGATGGAATTAATTTTGATAAGATAAAAACAATTACAAAAAATAGCGGTACAAGTAATATTTATAACATTGCAGATGCTAATTTAGCTGCTATAAAAAGTAATGGTATTATTTACTACCGCATTAAGCAAATGGACGTAAATGGCGAATTTGTGTATTCTGATATTAAGAATGTACGACTGACTGAAAAAGGAACATTAATTAGTTTGTTCCCTAATCCGGTACAAGAGTTTACAACTGTAAAAATTGATGCACTGGAAGCTACAGATGCTATTTTTACATTGATAAATGCTGATGGCAAGCAATTGCAAACATCTACATTGAAAGCTACAAAAGGGTTAAATCTTCATAAACTTGATATGAGTAACATGCCAACAGGTGATTATTTATTGAAAGTAACTATGGGCACAGATGTACAAATCATAAAAGTTGTAAAATTATAATATAGCACAAAGCTTAAAATTTACTCTAGGGGGGTAACAATTAACGGCAGTTAAATTTGAAAAAATTTACTGCCATTTTTTTTGCAATTAGCTCAAGGGTTTCTTGCAATGCTTAATTTTGAAAGTATAGCATTAGTTTTACCTTTATTGCATTTATCAAATTATGAAACAATTCGGCCTTATCGGTTATCCACTCGGTCATTCTTTCTCCAAAAAATATTTTGAAGAAAAATTTGCAACAGAAAATTTGAATGATTGTGTGTTTGATTTATTTCCGATAAAAGAAATATCATCATTTAAAAATTTAATAGATGCCCATCAAAATTTAGTAGGCTTAGCAGTGACTATTCCGTATAAAGAAACTGTAATTCCTTTTTTGGATAATATAACCGAAGCAGCAAAAGAAATAGGCGCAGTAAATTGTATACAATTTGAAAACGAAAAAACGATAGGTTACAATACTGATGTAATTGGTTTTGAAAAATCATTAAAGCCTTTATTGAAAGTACAGCATACCAAAGCACTGATACTTGGCACAGGTGGCGCATCTAAAGCAGTACAATATGTTTTAAAAAATATTGGTATCAATTTTTTATTGGTAAGCAGAACCAAAAGCAATAATACTATTACTTACGAAGATATTTCTGAAGAAATATTGCAAAGCCATTTACTAATAATAAATACGACTCCAGTTGGTATGTCTCCAAATGAAAAAGAATTTCCAAATATTTCTTATCAATTTCTTACACCCAAACATTTGTTGTATGATTTAATTTATAAGCCTGAAAAAACCTTGTTCTTACAAAAAGGGGAAGCGCAAGGCTGCACCATAAAAAATGGTTTCGAAATGTTGGTATTACAGGCAGAGGAAAATTGGAAAATTTGGAATGGCGGATGATTTATTATTTACCATTTATTATTTGTCTAAAAATTTCGGGAATGCTGGTTACTTTTCTTGTTTCATAATCAAAACAAACCATACCCGTTTTTGCTTTGGCAACTAAAATACTTTTATCATTTCGGCTTGTTGTTATTTCGTAAAATATTTCAAAACTTATTTTTGTTATTTCACCAATAGAAATGCTAACGTTTAAATTATCTCCATAAAAAGATTCTGCTTTGTATTCCACAGCCAAGTCAGCCATTATAAGTGCAGCGCCTGCTACGTTTAACTCTGAATAATTGTTGTGGGCTAACCATTGCATTCGTGCTTCGTGTACTATGCTCACAAGCGCATCGTTGCCTACATGATTGCCATAATTTATATCTGAAATTCTTACTTTGATATCTGTAGTAAAAATTTTCTTTTCTGGTACTTCTAATTTAACTCTTGCCATTGTAGTTGTTTAAAAAGTCTATCAATTTTGCCAATGCTTTTTTGCGGTGGCTGTATTTATTTTTTTCTTCCATCATCATTTCAGCAAATGTTTTTGTATTACCATCGGGTACGAAAATAGCATCATAGCCAAAACCCATTTCACCAATTTCTTCTCTAATTATTTTTCCTGTGCAAATGCCAGTAAATTGATATTCGGTATTATTCAATATCAAAGAAATAACTGTTTTAAATTGAGCACTTCTTTCATTTATTTGCTGCATATTTTTTAGCAATAATGCAATATTTTTTTTACCATCGGATGGTTCTCCCGCATAGCGTGCACTTCGTACTCCTGGTTCTCCATTAAGCGCAGCTACTTCTAAGCCTGTATCTTCGCTAAAACAATTTTGGTTTGTAAGATTATGTATCACCGTTGCTTTCTCTCTTGCGTTTTCTTCTAGTGTATTGTGCGGTTCAGGAATATCAATATCTATACCTGCTTCTTTAAATGTAATTATTTCTAAACCTTTTGTAAGTGCTGATTTTATTTCGGCTACTTTATTTTGGTTGTTGGTGGCAAAAATTAGTTTCATTTTATGAAATGTGTATTTAAATTGTTTTTTTATTTTATTTTGCCGAGAAGGCGGGAAGGCGTTTTATGAAAAAGAAGGCATGGTTCTATTTTGCTTCGCAAAATTATTTTTGCAAAAGCACTAGAGATGTAAAAGTGATTTCACAAACTCACAAACCTTGAACTTTCAACCTTGAACTTTGAACTTTCAACTTCCCTATATCCCAAACATCACCTTCAACACCATCCACAATTTTTTCTTTTCATCTTTATCACTCGATAATTTTTGTAAACTTGGTGCACACAAATACTGCTGATTATTATATGCCTGTATTTTGTACTGCGGTATTTGCACCGGAAAATTTAGTAGCTGAGGTTCAGTTCCTAAAAATAAAACAATACTTGGTTCAAATTGTGCATTCAGATTTCCATAAACCACTTCACCATTGTTACTCGCATTTACCAATGCTACATCTTGCATAGAAACGTTGCACGCATTTAAAATATTCATTAAAAAACTTAATTCATCATCACCCAAAAAAGCATGTTCATTTTCATCTACAATTATTAAAATATTTTTAGCATTTTTTCCTAAAAACTTTATCCTTCCCAACATTTCTTTTTTGCCAACATTTTCTTTTTTAGAAACAGCCACATTTTCATCCTTCGCTAGTTTTACATTGCTTATTGGTGCTGAGCTTATATCATCATCAATCAAACTGTTTTCGTACAGTTTTTTTACCAAAAAAGGGGAAAGCTTTATGTCATCTAAACTCATATAAAAATTTATTTTAAAACTAATTATTCGTTTCTTTGTGGCTAAATTAAGCAATATGATTTCAGTAGCAGATTTTAATATTACAAAGATAGAACGCAGCAAACTAAACGACATCAATTTAGAGAATATTCCTTTTGGAAAATATTTTACAGATTATATGCTCGAGGTAGATTATGAAGATGGCGAATGGAAAACACCAGAAATAAAAGCGTATCAGCCACTTTTGTTAGAACCATCTTTGGCAGCAATACATTACGGACAGGCCATTTTCGAAGGCATAAAAGCATACAAAAATCCCACAGGCGAACCATATATTTTTCGCCCGTTAGATAATTTTAAGCGGTTCAATTTATCGGCCGAGCGTATGCAAATGCCCCAAGTGCCCGAAGAAATTTTTATGGATGGCATGAAGCAACTCATAAAATTAGACGCCAATTGGATTCCCGCAAAAGACGACCACTCCTTATACATACGTCCATTTATGTTTAGCACCGACGAAACCATTGGCGTAAAACCAAGTGAGAAATATAAATTTATGATTATTCTTAGCCCAACGGGACCGTATTATGCAACACCTATGCGTATATATGTAGAGGAGAAATATGTGCGTGCAGTGCCTGGTGGCATTGGTTATGCAAAAGCAGCGGGTAATTATGGAGGCGCTATGTATGCTACAGCACAAGCAAAACTAAAAGGCTATGACCAAGTGCTTTGGACAGACGCATACGAACATAAATATGTACAAGAATGTGGTACGATGAACGTAATGTTTATCATCGGCAACAAAGCCATTACACCCGATTTAGACGAAGGTACCATCTTAAAAGGCGTAACAAGAGATAGCGTAATTAACATTTTAAAAGAAATGGGATTAACAGTAGAAGAGCGTGCGCTAAATATTGACGAAGTAATAGAAGCTCACAAAGCAGGCACTTTAAAAGAAGTATTTGGTACAGGCACAGCCGCTACAATTTCGCTCATAAAGGAATTGCGCTACAAAGAATACGACATGCTTTTCGATATAGAAAAATGGGAAATTGCACCAAAAGTAAAGGCCATGCTAAACGATATTCGTTATGGTAAAACAGCGGATACGCATGGTTGGATGATGAAATTATAAAATAAAGTCAGCTTATAAAATGGATGCTCTCTACAAAAATGTGGGGAGCATTTTTTATGAAATAACAGTACCTGTTATTTTTATTATGTAGTTATGGGCAGAAGTACTTCGATTTGACTTCATTGGCGACGCTCCGTTCAACAGTATATCTTTTGGCATCTTTTATCGAAGCGGTTGAGGATGGAGGAGATTGATGGAGAATTTTGATGATGTAGATTGATGGAGAAAATGAGTACATGAAATTGAATTAAACTGCTAATAAACGAACAAACCACGAAGTGGTTGAATATCCATAGCCATGGGTGTAACCCATGGGCTATGGCGGATTGCATAACATAACCCTGAAGGGGTTGAACATTTGTTGCAATAAAATAATGGTGTTGATTGTTGAACCCCGTTGGGGTTTTGCCCTTTTTTTATTTTGTAACCATGGGCTTCACCCATGGTTATGGAAATTAAAACCTTTCAGGGTTTTTGGAACGCACTTTTTTATATAAGAGATTTGTATTTATGCAGGTTATTTATCACTCATTCCCCTTGTTTGTAGGCTATTTTACTGCTATTTACCTATTAAAACCTCACTTACTTTAATTTTTTACGTTTTTTTATTTCTTGTTGCACTTTTTCTAAAATAAAATCCTACCTTTGCCGTCCGAAAAAAAAGGTTAAATACATGCCAACTATACAACAACTGGTAAGAAAAGGAAGAGAAATTATTAAAGCGAAAAGTAAGTCTAGAGCACTAGATGCTTGTCCGCAGCGTCGTGGAGTATGTACGAGAGTATATACAACTACACCAAAAAAACCAAACTCTGCACTACGTAAAGTAGCAAAAGTTCGTCTTACAAATAAGATAGAGGTAATTGCATACATTCCAGGTGAAGGTCACAACTTACAGGAGCACAGTATCGTATTGATACGTGGCGGTAGGGTAAAAGATTT
>JAYSOC010000242.1:0-1782 GCA_043723285.1 Ferruginibacter sp.
TAAATACGAAAAAAGAAACTACCATAGCACGCATTCTAAAATTTATATAACCGGTAGCTACCAAGCATCTCATACATGCGTCTACAAGCGGCACACCTGTATTACCTTGCTGCCAAGTTTGAATGTATAAATCATTTTTAGATTTTACTAATGTATTGTATGCACTGTTTACGTTTTCAAATTCCATGCTGCACTCACTTTCAAATTTTTGCATAAAATGACAGTGCCAATGCAATCGAGATATAAAGTTAGATAGTGCTCTTTTATTTGGCGAAGCCGCATAATGCTGCATGGTATATTGGTAAACCATACGCATACTAATATTGCCATAACTTAAGTAAGGCGAAATTCTTGCACAACTTTTTCTGCTAAGGCTCGGCTTACTTATTTGCTTACTATAATTTACATGCCGCTCTTTTACAAAACTATCTAAGTATCGCCAAGCTAGGCTTTCGCCGCCTTCTTGAAAATTTTTATTTCTTGTAGTAATTTCTAAGCATAAGGTTTCCCCTTTTAATGCAACATACAAATCAATATCTAACTTTGCAAAGTTTGAAAATTTTTCGGTTATTAACTTTACAGGGATAGTCATTTGCAGCTGCCATTTCTCTTGCCACTTACTTCTATTTTTTAGTTTTCTTATTACTCCATTTAGCTGAAATTCTTTCCATACAATTTCATGTTGTTTACAAAAAATTTGCATGGTAATATCTCTATCATAAGTAATTTTATTCCCTACTTCTTGGTGAGAAAAAATATTTTTTATATCATAGTAATTTACAAGTTCTTTAAAAACGGTTTCTACTTCATTATGAAAAATATAAATCTGTGCATTTTTATTTACAAGCTTAGTTTGCATTTCTTGTAGCGATTCATACACAAAACGCCAATGTCTTATATCGCTGTCATCATAAGCCATTACACTTGGCTCAAAAAAATAGATTAATAAAATAGGTAAGTTTTGTTGTGTGGCAACAAACAATGGCTCGTGGTCGGTAAAGCGCAAATCTCTTTTAAACCAAACAATATTTATGGGTATTTTACTCAAAAAATGCTGTAGTTATTATATCCGTTTTCTCATTTGGTTTTGCATAGCTCAATCTAGCCAAGCGTTTTGAAATGTGGTAGCTATCCAACCCTGAGCATGTAATGGTATTTGCCTTTTCTATATCTACAAAACCATCTGCGCCGATACAATTACTAGGGCAATATAGTTGTGAAATTTCTCCAATAATTAAGATAGTTCCATTTATCGTTAAATCTATTCGCTCTTTAAAAATAACGCCCATTTGTATATTACTTTCGTTTACATAAGGGGCAGCAAAATTATTTTTATATTCAGGAGTTAAACCTGTAGCATCAAATTCAGAAATTTCTTTTTCGTATCGGGCAGATGTTTGATGTGCTTGCTTATAAATATTTTCGTTTACATGATTTATCGTATAGTTTTTTGTAGCCAAAATATTTGAAAGCGTATGTCTATCGACAGAGTCGGGTCTCATTATAAAACCAATTAATGCAGGGTTTGCACCCAAGTGAAACAACGAACTAAATATGGCAAGATTAGTTTTTTTATCTTCATCAACCGTACCTATCAATGAAATAAACTTAAAACCTCCAATACTATTTATAAGCATGGCTCTTTTTCGTTGCTCCATTTGTTGCAGCAAAACAGTATCTATAAAAGTTGTCATGTTTATCGCTTAGAAATTTTATTGTGTGTAATGGCTCTTTGTAATGTGCATTTAAATCTACTTATATCAGTATTTCTTTTGGCGACGT
>JAYSOC010000243.1:0-4439 GCA_043723285.1 Ferruginibacter sp.
TTATTTTGTGCACAGAGATATTAAAAATGTATTTATTAAATATGCACTTGTACTAGTGTTAGTATATACAATATTTATGATTGGTTTTAGCAGAATTTATTTAAGATTACATTATACTACAGATGTAGTAGCAGGATATTGTTTTGGAGTATTATCTTTCTTGTTTTTTTATTATATACAAAACATACTCAATTCAAAAATAAATAGGCCGTAACAAATCTTAGCATTTTTATTTCTTCTTTCTTATGGGAGTATAAAACTTTAATGCCGCAGGCATATTGGCCCTTATATTGGCCATTCGTGTTGCGTCAGATGGGTGACTGCTCAAAAATTCTGGAGGTTTTGCTCCACCAGCGTTTGCCATTCTTTCCCAAAACGGAATAGCTTCTTGTGGGTTATAACCAGCCATAGCAGCAAAATATAAACCATATTTATCTGCCTCTGTTTCTGATTTTCTAGAGAATGGCAGTGTGCCTCCAACTGTGCTACCAATGCCATATGCTGTGTTGAACAAATTTTGCGTTTGCACAGGTTTATTGGCCAATGCTACTTGCAATACAGTACCACCAAGTTGTTGCAACAGGCCTTGGCTCATTCTTTCGCTACCATGTTGTGCTACAGCATGTGTAATTTCATGACCTAATACAATAGCAAGCGCTGCTTCATTTTGTGTTATCGGTAATAGCCCAGTATATACAACTACTTTTCCACCTGGCATGCACCATGCGTTTACTTCTTTATTATCTATCAAATTAAACTCCCACTCATAACCTTCCAATACCGATGTTTGCCCTTGCCCATCATAGTAACTTTTTATAGCATTTGCAATTCGTGTACCTACACGGCGTACCATTTCTGCATCTCTATTACTACTTGCACTCACTACTTTATTTTCAGTTAAAAAACTTTGGTATTGTTGCTTTGCCATTGATTGCAATTCGGTTTCTGATACCAAACTCAATTGCTTGCGGCCGGTTACTAAATTTTGTGTACAGTTTATTAAAGACATACTAAGCACAAGAAAGAAAACTATTTTTTTCATGATTGATGATTTGTTTTTTTGTTCATATATTTATTCCTAAAGATGATATTATTTTATAAATTTCCTATTACACAATTTTGAATAAAATTTACATTATTCACTTGTTTACTAAATAGTGTATAGTACACAATCTTTATCTGTAGTGCAGAAAAATTTACTTTCTTTATGTCGTTATTAAAATCCTTTCAGGAAATAAATTTTGTATCTTAAAATTATGTAAGAATATATAGTTTAAAAAACTGTTTGTATTACCTGAATTTTCCTGAAATCGTATAACAAACTTTATCATTTATTCTTTTAAAAATTTCTCCATTAATTTTTCTTAAAGTTTGCAGCTTTTTTCTGTCCAATAATTTGCCAGTGCTATCAAAATATTGTGGTTGTTGAAAATAAGTAAGTGTATAATATTTTTTATAGGAAAATACAGCATTTATTGCTACAGGTTTTATCGACATAAATACCAAGCTGTTCATTTTTTCACCTACATAAAAATTATAATTATTAATCCAAGTACATCTTATAGATTTCATATTTGTAATTAAATCAATAATCTTTGCGCTATTTAAATGGTAAGCTATTAAAGTATCTTTTAACCTTTGTTCATTTACAGTAAATTCATAAATATAACTGAGCGTATCTGTAATAATTTCAATTGTTACAGTATTGAAACTTCTATTTGTAAAAGCAATAGAAAAAGGAGTTGTTTGGTATAATTGCTTATAGGAATGTTCAATACTATCGAGCGTATTTTTATTTTGATAATAGTATTTAGAAGAAATATTTTTTGAAGAGCATGATAACAGTATGCACAGTAATGCAATAATAGTTATACTATTTCTGAAATTAAAATACATTTGTTTTAGTTTTTGTGCAATAAGTAATACCAAAAGTTATTCGGTTTAAAAACGCTGGCGACATTTGTATGAGCGTTTTGCCCCCATAATCCCAATACACAAGGGTGACGATGTTATTCTCTTTGCTTATTTTTTCTAAAACTATAAAGTGAGTAGGCACGCCAAGTTTTATCATTACATGATTTTTTTTATGTACAATTCTATTATTTATAAAAAGCACTACTATGCCATTTTTTACTTTGTCATAAATATTATCATAGAGGTTTCCCACTCGTGGGCGAATTAAATCTGATCCATTTGCTTTTACATTATAGTACAGAAGGTTTCTTACCATTCTATTAAATTTTGCATAATTAACAGATGCCCAAAATTTATCTTCATCACCAGGGTCGTATTTTTTATTAAAAATATTTAGGTAGCCTTTAAAATGATCTGCCAAGCTCAAATACCACATTTGTTCTGCAGGATGAATATCCAATATGCCTTTGTATTTTAATAATCCTGCCGCTTTTTTTACGGATATGGATGGATTGAAATGTGTTTTCCCAAATGTTGCATTGCCATCGGTATAAAGTTGCAGCAACAATTTTGCATAACCCATCGGATCATCTTGTAGTAAGAGATACGTTAATGCACCATAACCGCAAAAGTTTGTTCCATTGCCTGGGTATATACTTATTGGATTGTAAATATTAGATTTTATATTTTGTAAAAATAGAGTTGGTTTAATGTTTGGCCAATATTTACTAGGCGCCAAAATTATTATTTTATCAATAAAATTTATAGCATCTTTACGGGTAGATGTTACGTTACTATCACTAATTGAATTATGCAATGTGAATGAATACACTTTCAATATTGCATTAAAAAAAACAACAACAATCAATAAAACTAGTTTCAATGATTGTTGTTGTTTAAATATTCTTATATTTTTAAGCATTATTATTCATGATTGAAGAGGTAAAAAACACCCACTTGCAACCCTCTGTTATAAGATTTTACAGTTGCATTATCATAAATGTTGCTTAATCCAATATTGTATCGAGCATCTATACCAAACCCCGAGGATGGATGCACATAACCTACACCTGCACCAATAGCAAAATCAACTTTTTTTAGGTTTTCTTTTAAATCAATTTCTGCGCTACCTGTTTTAGCTTTAGCGCTAACCAAAAAACCAATTTGTGGCCCAGCTTGTAACCTAAAACCATTGTCGAACATGTACTGAATTAACAAGGGAATGTTTATGTATGCTAAGTTTATTTTTGTTTCAATACTAGCGGTGTTATATTTTGCACCTTGTGTAGAATAAACCAATTCAGGCTGAAAAGCCAATTGTTTTGCAAGATGAATATGACCTAGCAAGCCTACATTAAAGCCTACTTTTGAATCATACTTTGCATTATTGTCATTTTTAATGTTATAGACGTTAAGCCCACCTTTAATACCAATATTTACATGTTGTGCAATTGCATTTGTAGTAAATAAAATTGTAGCCATTGCTACTGTTGCAAAAAATTTCATAATTATGTTTTTTTTTTGATGAAGTATTCAAATACATCCATTATAAAATCTAGAAAGAGAAGCACCTGTAGAAACAGGCGCTGTTTACCAAAACTAACTAACGTATTTAGGATGTATCCTTCGTTTAATTATAAAGCAAAGTTGCATTTATATATAAAATATATTATTACATAATTATTAGTATGTTTTGCATTATTCCCACATATAATATTTATAGCAAATTATTGCATGACAATTAAAATATCATTTAATATTATCTGTGAATAATATAACATTAATCCAAAGTTTTGTAATATTCTTTTTAAGATAAGAATAAACTTTGTATGAGTGCAAATTCAATAAATTGGTAGGCTAATATTTATTATAGAAATACTAATCACTCATTTATGTTACAAATAAAAAAAGAAGGAATTGTAGTAAAAAAATCGGGTTTAGGTTTTGAAGTAGAAGGTGTACTTAACCCAGCTGCCATTATGCATAATGGAATCATTCATATGTTTTATAGAGCAGTAGCAAAGGGCAATTATTCTAGCATTGGGTATTGTACATTTAAAAACCCATTAGAGGTTGATGAAAGAATGGATACACCATTATTGTTTCCACAATTTGATTATGAAATGCATGGTATAGAAGATGCAAGGGTTACAAAAATTGATGATCTATTTTACCTTACTTATACTGCTTACGATGGCGTGAATGCTTTGGGTTGTTTGGCTATATCCAAAGATTTATTGCATTGGGAAAAGCTTGGTATGATAGTTCCACAAATGGCTTACAAAGAATTTAACAGACTTGCAGGTACTAAAAATGCCTTAAACGAAAAATATTTACGGTATAACGGAGATGGTGAAATATTAGAAAAAAAAGGGAGAAAAGTTTTTATTTGGGATAAAAACGTAATTTTTTTTCCAAGAAAAATTAAAGGAAAACTATGTTTTTTACATAGAATAAAACCAGATATACAATTTGTGTGCATTAATAATTTAGAAGAATTAACTACTGATTTTTGGCAAAATTAT
>JAYSOC010000244.1:0-1778 GCA_043723285.1 Ferruginibacter sp.
TGATGAAGTAACCGCTTTTATAATCGCTTTTTATAAAAAGAATGGAACAATATAGTGTTAACTTACATTCGTAAATTAAAACTAAATAAATGAAACTAATTTTTAAATTACTTATTTCAATTTTTATTCCACTTGCAGTTGGGGGTTTATCAGGTTATCTTACCGTTCCTGCAATAAATGGTTGGTATGTTACATTAAATAAACCATCTTTTAACCCACCTAATTATTTGTTTGGCCCTGTGTGGACCACACTTTATACAATGATGGGTATTGCATATTTTTTGGTGTGGAATAATAAATTGATAACGGAAAATAAAACGAAGGCGTACTTTTTTTATTGGATACAGTTGTCTCTAAATTTTATGTGGAGCATCGTTTTCTTTTATTATGAAAATCCTGCGCTAGCTTTAGTAATAATAGTTTTGATGCTTGTTAGTATTGGAGCAACCATTGTTTCTTTTAAGAAATTTTCCATAATTGCATCATGGTTATTGGTTCCCTATATTTGTTGGGTTGCCTTTGCAACGGCACTTAATTTTGAATTGTGGCGGTTGAATTAGCAATTTTTTTTTTGATTATTCTTTTGATTTCTCTTTAAATAAAAAAATACCCTTATCTTACCATTCTAATTTTAAAAACATGGAACTATTAAAAGATTATTGGTGGGTAATACCAATTTTAGCTATTGCATCTAGCGGTTTGTTTACCATAAACCAAGGCACTATTGGCGTTATCACACGCCTCGGCAAATATGCTGGTATAAAACGACCTGGCATAAACTGGAAAATACCTTTTATCGATCAAATATATAAAAGAGTAAGTATTCAAAACAGATCGGTAGAGTTAGAATTTCAGGCGGTTACTTTAGACCAAGCAAATGTTTACTTCAAATCTATGCTATTGTATTCTGTACAAAATGAGCAGGAAGACACCATACAAAAAGTAGCATTTAAATTTATTAGCGATAAAGATTTAATGCAAGCATTGATACGTACGGTAGAAGGAAGTATCCGTGCATTTGTATCTACAAAAAAGCAAGCAGAGGTTTTGAATGTGCGCAGAGATATTGTTGAAAATGTAAAAGAACAAGTGGATGTGGCTCTGGAAAGTTGGGGTTATCATTTGCAAGATTTGCAAATAAATGATATTACTTTTGACGAAGCTATTATACAAAGTATGAGCAAAGTGGTGGCGAGTAATAATTTAAAAGCTGCTGCTGAAAACGAAGGACAAGCATTATTAATTACAAAAACAAAAGCAGCAGAAGCAGAAGGTAATGCAATAAAAATTGCTGCAGAAGCTGAAAGACAAGCAGCACAATTGCGTGGACAAGGTGTGGCGCTTTTTCGTGAAGAAGTAGCTAAGGGCATGAGCTCAGCCGCTGCAGAAATGAAACAGGCTAACTTAGATACGAACGTAATTTTGTTTAGCATGTGGACAGAAGCCATTAAAAACTTTGCTGAGTATGGAAAAGGAAATGTTATTTTCTTAGATGGTAGTAGCGATGGAATGGAAAAAACAATGCGTCAAATAATGGCCATGCAGCAAATGCAGGATAATAAAAAGTAGAAATTTATACGTTATAGTTATATGTAAAAAAGCATCTCAATATTTGAGGTGCTTTTTACATATTCAAAATTTTAAAGCTCAAATGCGGAAAATGATTTTTTATTTTTTATGAAGCACCAACAATGAAGCACCAACAATGTAGCACCAACAATGTAGCAATTAAACAATTTAACAATTCAACAATTCACCAATTTAACATTATCTTTAGC
>JAYSOC010000245.1:0-4433 GCA_043723285.1 Ferruginibacter sp.
TACAGTAAACGATTTAACGGTAGATAATCCTACTACAGTAACTATAGCAAACAATCAATTGGTAAACGGTGTTCATTTATTAAAACAAGGTACTTTCGATATTGGAACTACACAAATTACTATTAATGGGCTTGGAACAATGAATGCTGTAACTGGCAAAATGAAAGCAAACCTTGGAACTGTAGAGATGAAAGGAACTTCAGGCACAGCACAAAACTTATCTGGTAATTGGTTTGTAAACAAAACTATTTTAAGTTTACTAGATGCCAACACAACTGGTATTAGCATAGCTGTAGCACCAGCCGATACTTTATTAATATCAAAAGATTTAAAATACGGAGTAGGAACAATCAATTCTCAAATTAATACCAACAACAATCTTACATTATTATCTAATGCTACAAATACTGCCAATTTTGGCGAAATTGTATTAGGAAGCGGTAATACTATTGTAGGCAAAGTAAATATAGAGCGTTATTTGTTTGCCAAAAAAGCATGGCGTTTTTTAGCAACCCCAGTTGCAATAGGTACATCGCCAACAGTTACATCAGCATGGAGAGAGTCTAATTCACCATTAACATCTAATGGTTATGGTACTCAAGTTACAGGTCCTTTAGGAATCCCAACATTTGATCAATACACACAGCGTGCCTCTATAAAAAGTTACGATGCAGCAACCAATAATTTTATAGATGTAACCAACCCAAGTGCACCAATAGCCAACAATGCAGGATACTTTGTATTTGTACGTGGCGATAGAGCAGTAGCAGTAGGTGGAACAACAAGCGCTACTAACTTAAGAATAAAAGGCGATGTGCGAATGGGCAACCAATTGTTTTTAGTGCCTGCAACTAAGTTTCAATCATTTGGTAATCCATTCCCTGCACGTATAGATTTTAGAACAGTAACAAAAAATAATATAGTAGATGGCTTTACAGTATGGAATCCAAATAGTGCAGGAGCATTCAATTTAGGCGCATACGAAACTTATACGTTCGACGGTACAAATTACAAAAGAGGCGCAGTTATTCGCAACTATATAGAAAGCGGCGAAGCAGTATTTGTACAAAGCAATAGTGCAACTGTAGGTGCTGTAACTGTACACGAAGCAGACAAAGGCAGTGGTAGTGCAATGGTAAGCCGTGCAGGTGTAACCCGCCCAACATTAGAAGTAAATTTATTTGCTAAAGATGTGGATGGAAGTATGTACTTAGCCGATGGTGTAATGCTAAACTTTGACAACGCTTATAGTGCTAGTGTAGATAATAACGATGTAAGAAAAATAATGAATACAGCCGATAACTTAGCTGTAAAAAATGGCAACTTTAATTTGGTAGTAGAGCGTCGTCCAAACTTGACAGCAACCGATACGATCAAATTAAGTCTTACAGGCGTAAGAGTAGCACCATATCGTTTCGAAATAGATCCATCAGTATTGGGCAATACAGGCTTAGAAGCATTCTTAAAAGATAAGTTTTTGCAAACCGAAACGCCAGTAAGTTTTACAGATGTAACTACAGTGCCATTTGATATTACTGCTACAGCTGCAAGCTATGCAGCAGATCGTTTTATGATAATATTTAAGCAAGGCGCTACTACCAATTTTACCACCATATCTGCCATAAGAAATGCCGATAAAACAGTAACGGTAAATTGGGGTACAGAAGGCGAAAGAAATGTAAACAATTATACATTAGAGCAAAGCAATGACGGCATAAACTTTACAGCCATAGCAACGCAAACCGCTACAGCCAACAATGGTACAAACCCAACGTATAGCAAGTTAGATGCCACTGCAAGCAAAGCCAATAATTGGTACAGAGTAAAAGCAACTAACACAAACACAACAGTAAAATATACTGCCATTGCCATGGTAGGTGCAGTAAATGAAATAGCTGTAAATGCAGAAGCGAAGATGAGTATCTATCCAAACCCTGTGGTAGGTGGTAATGTAAACTTACATTTAGACAACCAAGCAAATGGCAACTACAGTGTACAAATAACCAATGCAGCAGGTCAAACTGTAAAAACAGAAAACATACAAGTAGAAAACAACAATGCACTTCGTACAATTAAAATTGGCACAGCAGCTACAGGTACATATCAAGCTACGGTGATAAACGAAGCAGGAAACAAAACAACCATGAGTTTTTTAGTAAAATAAAATAAAAATATTTGTTAGGGGTAACAAATCAGCCGTTTCATGTAAAAGTGAAGCGGCTTTTTTTATGGAAAATTCTATTAGACTATAACTGGTAATTGATAAATTATAGTGTGCTGTTTAGCAGCAAAAATTAAATCTATATTGTACAACACACTATTTCGCCGTTTATCCTTACTTTTGCGCCGATTTTATGCAAGTAATAAGTAATATTTTTCCGCTATTGAGCAGCCCTAAAAAGGTGATTATAACCATGCACCAAAAGCCCGATGGCGATGCAATGGGTTCTACACTTGGGTTGTATCATTTTTTAAAACAATTTGGGCACGAAGTAAAAGTAATTTCGCCAACAAACTGGGCATCGTTTTTAGATTGGATGCCAGGGCGTGATACAGTATTGGATTATGAGCGCCAAACAGATGCGGCAAATGAATTGATAAAAAATGCAGATTGGCTATTTTGCTTAGATTTTAATACGCTTAGTCGTACCAAAAATATGGAAGCCGCTTTGGATGCTGCAACGGGAGAAAGAATATTAATAGATCACCATAGAGAGCCTCAAGAAGAAAAATTTGCATACGGAGTAAGCGATACAAGCAAAAGCAGCACTTGCGAAATGGTGTATGATTTAATGGTGAATTCTGGCAACTCAGATAAGATAAATAACGATGTAGCGGAATGTTTATATGCAGGTGTAATGACGGATACTGGTTCGTTTCGTTTTCCTAGCACTACAGCCAGCGTACACAAAATGGTGGCGCATTTAAAAGAACTTGGATTGCAACATTCTCCAATACACGAAGCTTTATTTGATAACGGCAGTGAAAACAGGCTGCGTTTTTTGGGCAATGTATTGCTAAATAGAATGGAAGTTTTTTATGAATACAATACCGCTTTGATTGCCGTTACACAAGCAGATCTTATAAAATTTGATATTAAAACAGGAGATACAGAAGGGCTAGTGAATTTTCCATTGGGTATAGAAGGTATTAAATTTGCATCTATAATAATTGATAGAGGAGAAGAAAGAAAATGTTCGTTTAGAAGCAAAGGCGATTTTGACGTAAACACATTTGCCAGAACCTATTTTAATGGTGGTGGGCATTTTAATGCAGCTGGTGGTGCTACCACAGATAGTTTAGAAAAAGCAATAGCAGATTTTAAAACTGCCATGCAAGCAAACAGAGATAAACTTAGTACATATACATTTTAAAAATAAACAACAATAAACACCATGAGAAAAATCGCTTATTTATTTTTGGCAACTGCAGTTATTTTTTCTGCTTGCAAAGATGCATCTTTTAAAAAAGGTGAAGAAGGAATGGAATACAAAATAATTGCAGATGGCAAAGGCGATTTGCTAAAGCAAGGTGAATTTGTAGAATTACATTTTACCTCTATGATAAGTGGTGCAGGTAAAAAAGATTCTGTACTTAATAGTTCTAGAGAGCAAGGTGGAGCACAAATTATGCCGTTTGATTCTACAAAATTTCCACCAGCTTATCTTAAAATTTTTAGACAATTAAGAAAAGGGGATAGTGTAGCTACAAGAACATCTACAGATAGCATCATTAAAAAGCAACAACCAGGTCAGGAATTGCCTGCTTTTATAAAAAAAGGAATGTTTATTTACACGAACATTAAATTGGTAAATGTTTACAAAACACAGGCAGAGGCTGATTCTGCACAAAAATTAAATGCAGCAGCAGCTGAAGTAGCGGCCAAAGCTAAAGCTGATGCATTGGTAAAGCAAGATGATAAAACGATAGCCGATTATTTAGCAAAAAATAAAATAACGGCTACAAAAACTGCTAAAGGAGTATATGTACAAATCTTACAAGCTGGTACTGGCGCTTTACTAGATAGCAATGTATTTGCAAAAATTATGTACACAGGTAAAACATTAGATGGCAAAATGTTTGATTCTAATGTAGATCCTTCTAAGGGACACACCGATCCTTTATCTGTAAACCTTACAAATGATATGAGCCTTGGTGGTGGCGTTATTCCAGGTATGGGAGATGCATTAAAAACAATGCAGAAAGGAACTAAAGCTATCATGTATATTCCGTCTGGATTAGGTTATGGTGCAAGAGGTGCAGGTGCAGATATTCCAGCAAATGCAAACCTAATGTTTGAAGTAGAAGTGAAAGATATAATGAGCAAGGCACAAGCTAAGGCTGATAATGCTGCACAGCAAGCAAAAATGATGGCTCAACAAAAAGCTGCACAAGCACAGCAAATGGCTGAACAGAAAAAATACATGGACAGT
>JAYSOC010000246.1:0-1776 GCA_043723285.1 Ferruginibacter sp.
TTTTTACCAAACACATCAAAGAAGCGGCTCCATGCGCCTTTGGCATTTTTAAATTCTATTAAATAAATCATTACAGATAAGGTGAGCAATGCTAAACCGGTTGTGTAAATTGTATAACTGCTCGTCCATATTTTTTTGTTTATAGGAAAAAACATTCCCCATGCTAAACCAGTTACAATTAAAACACAACCAGCTACAAAAAGTCCATTCAGCATTTCGGAAGTTTTACCTTTTTGCAAAATATAATTACCAATTAAATAGCCAAATATTACTTGTACAATTGCCGCAAAGGTGCTCATGAGTCCTTCGGGGTCAAAAGCAACACCTTCGCCATGATACATATGTGTACTGCCTAAAATAGATTTGTCTACATTAGTACCAAACCAACCTTCAAGCGAGTAGGGGTCATGTATATTTCCTGCAATACACAAAAACCAATAACCTAATAATATTATTGTGCTTACTACAAATGCAGCACGCACTTTAAAAAAATGAATAATTACTGATGCAAAAAAATAACAAAGCGCTATACGTTGCAAAACACCAAAAATTCGTAGGTTTTCATAATGTTTGCCTATTAAATTTCCATCATCGTCATATTTCATAAATGGAAAACCATTTAAAAATAATCCTATAAAAAAAATAAGGAGTGTTCTTTTTATAACTTTTATCCAAAATGCTTTATTGCCGGCGGCTTCTAATTTTGGCATTACAAAAGCCATAGCATTGCCCACGGCAAAAAGAAAGAAAGGAAAAACCAAATCGGTGGGAGTGCAGCCATGCCACTCTGCATGGTCGAGCGGTGCATAAATATGATCCCAACTGCCAGGGTTGTTTACCAATATCATTAGTGCAACTGTGGCACCACGAAATACATCTAGTGAAAAAAAGCGTTGGTTCATTTTTTAGTTGTTCGTTAAATTCTAAAGGGATAAATATACCAAAAATTATGTAGCTATGCAAGAATTTCTGAAACAAAAAAATTAAACTATTTTAGGTTTTATTAATTGTAAAGTTGCAATCTTAATCCAATTTGTAAATGATTTAATAGCGATAAATTAATTTTGCTGCAGAAGAATTAAGTATTCTTACTATAACTACTGATTAAAATCATATTAAACTAAGCTCTACATCATATTTAAACAGCTTCATGGCTACTATTTTTGTAAATTATTAGCCATCATTAAATAAATTTTATGAAAAAGGTACTCATAGCTTTTGATGGAAAAAACTTTTCTGAAGGTGCATTTGAATTTGCACGAAAATTGAATGAGCTACAGCCGATTTTATTAACAGGTGTTTTTTTACCATCTTCTGTTTTCTCTAATATGTGGACATATGCCGATGCAAATGCGGGAATTTTTGCGCCAATGATTGATGAAGATGATACCCAAAAAATGGAACAAAATATTGAAAAGTTTGAAAACCATTGCCGCAACAATGTTATTGATTACAGGATACACAAAGGTTTTTCAGACTATGCATTACCTGATTTAAAAAAGGAAAGTATTTATGCTGACTTGCTCATCATTGGATCAGAAGTGTTTTTTGAAAACTTAGGAACACAATCTCCAAATAGTTATTTACAAGATGCATTGCATAGTATAAAATGTGCGGCAGTTTTGGTGCCCGAAAAATTTGATTTTCCAGAAAGTATTGTACTTGCTTATGATGGTAGCGACGATTCGGTATTTGCTATAAAACAATTTGCATATTTATTTCCTGAGCTATGCAATAAAGAAGTGCTGCTTGTATATGCTAGCGAAGATGATGAAG
>JAYSOC010000247.1:0-11382 GCA_043723285.1 Ferruginibacter sp.
GGGGAAGGACTTTATAGTTCCATTAGGAGCATATGCTTTGTCAAGTGCTACCAATAGCAAGTTAGCCATTTAATTTTTAGTTTTAAACTTCTTGCAGTCAGGGCTAGGTTGAGCAGAAGAACATGGCTGAGCAACTGGAGCAAGTAGCCCCTCGCCTTGCGCAGATATGCAGCCCAGCAAAAGTACGGCAGCGTATCTGTGCAGTAGAATAAAACTGTAACAACATTTTTCCTTATTCATTAACATAAGTAATATTATTCTTTGTAACTTTAGTTATGAAAAATTATTTATCACATATTGATATTAATCCAGACACAAGGTTTGGTAAGCCGTGTATAAAAAATACAAGAATAGCAGTATTAGATATATTGCAATGGCTGGCTTCAGGCATGAACAATCAGCAAATTTTAGACGATTACCCAAGCTTAAATGAAGAAGATATTTTTGCTGCATTGCACTTTGCTGCACATAGAGAATCTATTTCAAAAATTATTGCAGCATAATGATGAAAATTTTATTAGATGCTAATATTTCTTGGCGTTTAACTACTAAGCTTAAAGAGCATTTTTAGGAATGCTTACATGTAGATTTTGTTGGCTTATCAACCCCTCCAAAAGATATAGATATTTGGACCTTTGCTAAAGAAAATGAACTGGTAATAATATCCAACGATACCGATTTTTTAAACTTGCTCAATCAAAAAGGATTTCCACCCAAAATCGTTTTGTTAAAAATGGGAAACCAAAGTAATCTGTATATACAATCAGTGCTCATAAAACATTCATCCAATATTTTAGATTTGGTGAATGATGAGGGATGTGGCTTTTTAGAAATATTTTAATGGGGCAATGCTCTACTCTCCATTATTCTTAAGATTAAAATAGATAATGTTTTTTTGTTTTCGAGACAAAATCTTTAATTTATTTAAAATCCTTACATTCGCTACCCTTAACTCTATGTATAGGGAAAGTATATTTGTGGTAATATAAATGTCACCCAAAAAAAAAAGAAATACACACAAGCAACCACAATAATTAATTCTCCGATACCTATAAATACTACACCATTTTATTCTGGCAAAACATTTTTAACCTAAAAATTTTATGTTATGAATTCAGAAAAATTAAGCACTCGTTTCAAAAAGCATTTTACCCTAAAAGCAGCCTTATTTTTAACTTATTTATTTTTTTCTACAGTATTCCTGCAGAGTTGCCAAAAAGAAAAATCATTAACTGATGAATCGGTAAAAGACCAACAAGCCTCACAAAACCGAAGTGGTCATTTAAAGCAACTAGATCTTAAACTTATTGCAGACAGCCTTACTGCGCCGCTTGGGGTGGTGTATGCAAGCGGCGAAGAAGATAAACGGCTTTTTATTATAGACCAAATTGGAAAAATTTGGATTTTGGATAAACACGGCAATAGGCTTGCCACACCGTTCTTGGATATTTCATCTAGGTTAATTGGCCTTAACCCCAACTCCGACGAACGAGGAATGTTGGGTGTGGCATTTCATCCAAATTATAAATCGAACGGAAAATTTTATGTGTATTATTCTTCACCGCCAAGACCTGGAGGGCCTACAGCAACTACATTGTGGAATAATTTTACACGAGTATCAGAGTTTAAAGTTTCTGCTACCAATCCAAATTTGGCAGATGTAAGTTCTGAAAGATTGATACTTGGGCTCGATGACCCACAAGGAAACCACAATGCAGGCACCATGCAATTTGGCCCCACAGACGGATATTTATACATAGCCATTGGCGATGGTGGCGGTGCAAATGATATTAATGTAGGTCATGTGCCAGATTGGTATTTGCCCAATGCTGGTGGCAATGGGCAAGATATAGAAGCCAATCTTTTTGGAAATATTTTGCGCATAGATGTTGACCATGGTAGTTCGTATGCAATACCTGCCGACAACCCTTTTGTTGGTAAAACCGGTTTGGATGAAATATATGCGTATGGGCTTCGTAATCCATATCGTTTTTCTTTTGATATGGAAGGCTCGCATGCGCTTATCGCTGGCGATGTTGGGCAACGCTTATACGAAGAAATAGATGTTATAAAAAAAGGTAAAAATTATGGATGGAATGTTAGAGAAGGGTTTACTTGTTTTAACGCAGCCAATAGTTTACTACCATTTGCTACTTGCCCCGATGTAGATAATTTTGGCACGTCTTTAACCGACCCTGTAATTTCCATTAACAACACCAGCAACCCTGCAGGTGGTAAGGCGTTGGCTGTTGTTGGTGGAAATGTTTACAGAGGCGAAAAAATAAATGGCCTTTGGGGAAAATATATTTTTGGAACATATGCACAATCTACAACAGTGCCAAGGGGCGAATTATTTATGGCAACTATGGCAGCAAACGGCCCATGGCAGTTTCAAGAAATTGCTTTAAAAAGTTTTACTGACGATGCGGGTTCTTTGATTAAAGGATTTGGGCAAGATAAAAAAGGAGAAATTTATGTGACAACTTCTACACGCTTTGGCCCATCGGGCAATGCAGGAAAAGTATATAAAATAATTGAAGTAGATGATGTTGACGATGATGACGATGATTGATGTTCATTTTTTAGTAGCAAAAAGCAGATAATAATACTTATCTGCTTTTTTATTTTATAAATTGCTCACTATAGGTATTCCACTTATACATTGTGCAAACGCACTTTACCCGTACATTTGTTTCCATGAATATTAGCGCATCTATAAACGCATTATTTGCACGCATACCACGCAGGCACAACGATGAAAATGTAAAAGAAATAAAAAACATTGTAACAGAGTACGAAGATATACTCATAACCATAGAAGCAAAAAACAGTTTCTACGAAAAAAATATTTCTACATTTTTTGATGCTGTAGAAGATATAAAAATCACCATAAAAAAATCTACAGATAACAAAGCCTCTAAAAAAACAAAAGATAATTTTTTTGATGATGCATCTGTAGCATTGAAAAATAGTATGGAAGCATTGTTGGCTTTATGGGGTGACGGGGAAAGAGTTGTATAAATTAGAAAATTACATTAATTGTACAAAGAATATTTAAAAAAGGAAAAATTATTTCATATCACCAAAATGCATTTCATTTGTAAAAAAATAATTATGAAGAAAATACTTACCCTTATTGCAATTATAACTTGCTTTACTACCAACGCTCAAATTACCAAAGACTCTCTATTGAAAGTAATGAGCAACGAGGCTTGCGAAGAATTTGCTAAAAAAGATTTTACCACAATAGATAAAAAGAATTTAGAAACTGAAATGGGTATGTTACTTGCGCCCGCTATGATGACTCACTTAGATGATATTGAAAGACTATATGGCGGCGGAATGACAGACCCTGATGCTATGCGTAAAATGGGTATGGATTTATCTATGAAACTGGCATCTACTTGCCCAAAGTTTATAGAGTTTTCTATGAAGATGGCGGGCAAATCTGGGGAAGATGGTTCAAAAGTAAAAAAAGAAAATACATTAGATAACAATGGCGAGGCAATTTTAAAAGGAACACTTTTGTCTGTAAATGCAGGTGATATTACTACTTTATCTGTATCTGATGGAAAAGGCAAAACCACAAAATTATATTGGTTAGAATATTTTGATAATGCGGATAAAATAATAGCCAACAACAAAAAATATTTAAATAAAAAAGTAACGGTGGGTTATACAGAAAAATCGGTGTACGATTTTGTAAGAAAAAATTATAAAACAATAAAAGTAATTACTAGTATCGATTTGCAATAAATACTTTAAAGCGGCTACAAAAAAGACTCAAGATTAATTATCCTTGAGTCTTTTTTATCTTATCAATTCATCATCTTCCTCTACTTCTTCGTTATCATAATAATCATCCTCATCGCTTTCTTCGGGCAAGTTGTCTGCATCGGCAAGCCTATCGATTTCTGCGGCGTTTAATGCTGCGGCCATTTCAAAATCATTTTCATTTTCTAATGCATCTAATTCATCGCTACTTATTTCATCATCTTCTTCAAGCATATCATCGTCTTGGTCTAATTTATCATCTCCATCTGTAGAGGCAGAAAATTCCATATTATCATGGCGCAAATCTGTTTTAATATCGTGGTTATTTTTGTGTGGCATAACATCATTTTTATCTTATTAAATATTCGCTTCAATTATTTGAGAGTTCGAATTTACCAAATTTATATGAGTAATTTTTTTGTTATGTTTCGATTATTATTGTTATTATAACATTTGGGATATTAACCTATGCCTACAAAAGTTTTGCCAGCAATATGATGTTTTCTCAATAATGTTTTATACATTGTATAATATTTTTATATGTGTGCTTTTTTTTATTAACCATAACTAATAAAATCATGGCAAAACCAAATGGAGAAAACATAGCACCACTAAGAAAAACTGCTTTCGAAAAATTAAATATTGCTTTAGACAGACGAGCCATTTTATGTTTAGATGGTGGTGGTATGCGAGGCATACTTACTATACAATTACTCAAAAAATTAGAAAAAACTGCTGGCATTCCTTGTTTCGAAATATTTGATATGGTTTCGGGTACATCTACAGGTGGAATAATTGCAGGGTTAATAGCTACTGGGCATACTGCAGAAGAAATAGAATCGCTGTATATAAATTTAATTAGTGAGGTATTCGATAAAAAATTATTGGGAAATAGATTTGTAAACCCTCCTGCATTTTCAAAAACAAAATACCGCACATTATTAAAAGCAGCTGTGGGAGATGTGGTTTTAGCAAAAGCTTGCCAAGAAAGAGATATAGATTTTTTAATAACAGCCCAAGATATTTCGGCTGCCGAAGAAACTTTTTTTTCTTGTTTTAAACAAGATGATGGTTCTTATTATGGCACTTATAAAAATGTATTGCTGCGTGCAGTAATGGAAGCAACAATGAGTGCGCCAACATATTTTTATCCGCTAGAGCGTTTTGTAGATGGTGGCACAACAACCTACAATAACCCATCGTTGGCTGCTTTTATGGAAGCCGTTTCTTATAGCAGGGCAGATAAAAATACCGACTTATCGGCGTATCAAATTTCTAAAATTACGCTGTTTAGTTTTGGTACTGGTATATCTCGCCAATTTATAAAACCTATTAACACCATTAATCCAGATGGAGTGGATATTGTATTTTGGTTAAACTGGTTGATGACGGCAACAGGACAAGATGCAAGCGCTATGCAAGTAAATACTTTGCGCTCGCCCATGATAAGAAAAACGATAGATTTTAGGCGATTTCAAATATCACTTGACCCTACAGCTATAAAAAAGATACCAAATACAGATGCGTTGGATAAAAAAAAATATGGATGCAATTGGTTACACGACTTAGGCGAAGATATTTTAGGGAATATTGATATGGCAGATGTAACAAGATTTGATTTAATGAAAGTAATTGGAAAACAAATGGCAGAATACATTACAGAAATTGGAAATAATTTTAGAGAAGATTTAATTGATGCAAGATGTAATGATTTGCTTGTTACCAATTCTGGAGATGTTATTCGCATTCAAAAACAAATGAGCGACCCTGAATGGCTGGATAAATTTAAAGCATAAAAAAGAGAACAATAAACATGTTATATATCCCCTAAACCCAGGGCAAAACCCATTTCTCCAAAACTAATAATTTGGTTGCTTATGGGTTTTGCCTATTTTAAAAATTCTAGATAAATTAAACCCAAAACGAATATCGCCTTTAAAAAAATCGCCTGTCGTTTGTGTTACATATGCACGCTCGTTCATACCGGTAGCATTAGAAAAATGCAGTTGAAATACATGCCCGCCTGTTTCAATATCAATACCTATAGATAATGGGTCAGTAAAACTATCGTCTAATTTTCCGAACGGATGATGATAATCTAAAGTGATTGCTGTACGCTTACTTACCTTATATCTTGCTCCAACACCCATTGCAAAAATATTTTGATCATCGGTGAGCACTACAGGAAAATTGGTATGTACAAAAATAGGGCTTAGTTGCAAAGAAAAATTTGTATTAAATTTTCTACCAATTATTGTTTGCACATAATAAGCAGACCTATCTGTTATATCTGGTTTAACTATTTCAAAAGATTCCTCTGTATGCACAATATATCCTGCAGCTATTACAAATGCAAATGGTAACGATTTTGGACCAGTGGACTGTTGTAAAATTCTTGTTTTTATAAACACATCTAATTCTTTTCTAAATGTACTTCTACCAATACCAACAGTAATATTATTGGTAATACCATAATCAAAACTCATTCGCATAGATGCTGCGTCTAATCCAAAAAATTGTTTAATACCTGTGCTTACAAACCCAAATCGATGGAGTATTCTAAAATCTAAATTTCCTTTACCCAACATTTCTATAGAGTGAGCATTTATAACTCTGGTAGATTTAAAAGCACCTGTTATTTTTTGTATAACAGGTGTACTATCCTCCAAACTCGAAATCAAAGATTCGTTTTGCGCATTTGCCTTAAAAAAACAAACGATTAAAAAAACTAGTGCTAAAAATTTGTTTTCCATATAAATTAATTGTAGAGCTATAATAAAAATTAAATTGCTTTAAAAGCAGCAATGTTTATTACTATGTCTATTTTTTTATTAATATTATCTGACACCACTTTTGGAATTCTAATATTATAATCAGATAAAAAAATACTAAGATTTGCTAATGCGCTTACAGTTCCTTTTTTTACAGAAATTATGGTTATTGTGTTTATTTGTTTTGTAACACCGTGTATAGTTAAATCACCTATCACTTTCAAAGAATAACTTTTATCTTCCGATAATGTAATGGTGGAAGCATTTTCTATTATACCTTTAAATGTTGCTTTTGGATATTTATCACTTTCTACGTAGTTTTCATTAAAATGTTCTTGCATCAAAGCTTTTTTAAATTCAAAACCCTTCATTAAAACTGCAAATTCAATTTTGCCAGTTGCAATTTCCCATACTGCCAATACTTTATTATTGTGGGCATTTATATTTTCTATAGCAGTTTTAGAATAAAACGAAATGCTACCAGTTTTTGTAACCAATCTAGTTTGAGCAATGCTATAAATGTTTAATAAAAAAATTAAGAATATTGTTATAATACATCTCATAAACTTTTACATTATTATTTACCGGCATTCACAATTACACAACGGTTTAGTTCCACATCTGCCAAAAAACCAGTGCATACACCTTTAATGCAAATTAGTTTTCCAACACTGTATTGTTTTATTTTATCCAATTGTTGTTTATCTAATAAACAACTCACTTTATGCATATCATTACTATCCCCGAGCGTTATATTTAGTAATGTATCTTGTTGGTTATTTATTTCTGCAACCATTCCATTTACCATAATTGTTTTACCTAAAAATTGTTTATTTGCTATAGCTTCATCATTTTCATATGTAGCTACAATACTTTCTGCTGTTACAATAGCTTGTGGTTTTACATTAGTTAAATCTTCAGGTTTTCTATTAAATTCACTATAGCCGTATATAGCCACTATGGCAGCAACGGCAACAATGCAAAAGAGTATATATTTTTTAAATTTGGTCACTCTATTATATTTTAATTACTGTGTTGTCCGCCGGCATTTATCCAATCTGTAATTTTTTGTTTATCTACAGTAGTGAGAGCTCCTGATGCCGGCATGATTGAAGGATTTCCATCGACAGCCCTTGCTTTTATTCTTACGCTTTGAGCTACTATTGTACAATCATCCGAAAGATTTATACCACTCTGTGGAGTAGTACCACCGTGGCATCCTGCCAATGCACAATTAGCAAGCATAAGTGCTTTTACGCTTGTAAAAAGTGTGCCTGTTGTAGCAATATTTACTGTGGTTGTATTGCCGCTTACACAACCATTAGCATCTCTTACACCTACTGTATAAGCACCAGCTGCAAGGGAGTTAAATATATTAGATGTTTGGTAAGTTGTTCCCCCATTAATAGTATAATTAAAACCTGTACTACCCGAAGCTGTAACAGTTATTCTTCCAGTATTTGCGCACTTATCGCTTGCTATATTTACTGTTGAAATTGTAATTGTTGGGCATGCTCCACCTACATTAATAGCAAATGATTTTGTGCTTGTACAGCCTGCATCATCTTTGGCAGTAATTGTATAATTGCCTGCTGCAAGATTAGAAAATGTACCTGCAGCTTGAAAAGCACCACCATTATTATTATATGTAAAACCAGTGCTACCAGTTGCCGAAACTGAAATAGAGCCATCGGCTGCGGCACCTCCAGATGTAGCAGTGGTTATTCCTGTAATTACAATTGTTTTATCTGCACAAGTTACAACAGGTGGAGTTGTATTGGGTTTGCTACACGAAATAAAATTTGCAGCAATTGATAAAATTAAAATACCAGACAGGGTAACTAAAAGATTATTACGCATAGAAGTTAATTTTTTTTACAAACGTTTAAAATATTATTTGGGTTGCCTTATTAAAAAAATGTTTCAATTTATAAAACAATTTAATTATTTTTTAAATGGGTGGTATTTTATTCCCAATAATAATGATGTTGAATATAATTTTACAGCGCCTTCGCCTACTCCTTTTAATGGAATGCTTATTGTTGGCTCAAGCTGTAATGCAAACTTTTTAGAAATGTTTTTTTCGATACCAGCAGAAAGTAAAGCTGTAGAAAATAAATGCTGGTTGCCAGTATAACTATACTCCTTAGATAAATTCATATTGTAGTGCTTATAAAAATAATTATAATCTTCTGTTTTCATGATATAAGAAGATACACCTGCACCTGCATATACATTAAATGATTTTCGTTGTAAAAAATTGTATTTGAAAGATATTGGAATCTCATAAATTAAACATGCAGCTTCAACTTTGGTAATAGGCACTGTAGCCCAATATGTACCTGCTTTTACATTATAGTCTGTTGGGCCAGCAATATATTTTTTTCTACTTGAGTAAAACCCAGTTTGCATGCTTAGTTTTTTATTAAAGTTGTACCCAATACCAAAGCCGTATTTTGCTACTCCCGAATTGTTTTTGAAAGAAAATAATTTTACAGAACCAATGTCACCACCGGCTGCAGCTAACAAGTAAAAGCGAGAAAGCATTTTACTTTCTTTTTTGTTTTCCGATTTCGATTTAGTGGTGCTATTTTTTGTGATGGCTGTAGTTGTTTCTTTTTTAGATGCGGTGTCAGGATTGTTTATTTTTTCTTGTACGGCTACTTTGTCTGTTTGTAAATTATTTATTTCTTCTACTCTGATTTCATCTTCTGTAACCTCACTAGCTTTAATATTTACTTTAGTTTTAGCTGATTTGCGAATGCGGTTTTTATTTTGTGCCACATCATTTATCGCTTTATCATTAATCTTTTCGCCATTATCAGCTTTGATTTTACTTTTATTTTTTTTGTTAGAAAATGAACTTGTAAAATTCTTATTGCTTAATTCATTTTTTATACTGCTATTTTTTTCACTACTATAAAAATTGTTTTTAGCAACATTATTTGTTTGCAAAGTATCTAATGTATTTGTTGAAGAAATTGAGTTTATATTTTTATCATCGGCTTTAGGAGCTTCTCTATTGTAAGTTTCTTGAATGGGAATAATTTGGTTAGTTGTACTTTTTTCAATGTTGTTTTGTGCTAAATTATTATGGGTATTATTATTTGTATTGTCCCAAAAAATAAATAAACCATAAGAACCAAGTATCGCTATAGGTAATAAAAACCAGAGCCAAACAAAAGGCTTTCTTTTGTCTTCTTTGTCTAATAAAGCCTCCATTTTTTTCCACGAGTTCTCTTCAAAAACAATTGGGTTATTTTCGGCGGCTTCTTTTATTTTATTTTCAATATGTTCAAATCGCTTTTCGCTGCTCATACAAATTTATGTTTGTGGTCTTTAGCATTTTCTGAATATTTACCCTAGCTTTCGCCAGGTTAGATTTTGATGTACCTACAGAAATGTTTAATTTTTTTGCTATTTCTTCATGCTTATAACCATCTATTACATATAAGTTAAATACAGTTCTATAGGTTGGTGATAACTGTTGTACCAGTTGTATAATTTCTTTGTAGGACATCGCATCTATAGATGTTTCACTAAAATCCAATAAACCAAAATGAACATCGCTTATCTCATCTATCAAATTATTTTTAAGGTTTTTTCTATAATAATCTATGGCAGTATAAATCATTATTTTTTTTACCCATCCCATTACAGAGGCTTCTACATTTTCATGTCTAGGAGAAAAACTGTCGATAGTTTTGAAGATTTTTAAGTAGCCATCGTTTACAATCTCAATAGCATCATCTTGGTTATGACAATAGCGCAAACTTATACCAATAGCAAAACCATAGTAAAGTTTATAAAACTCCTTCTGACTTTCCCTTTTTGCTTTTACACAACCATTAATTATATCTATTAATTGTTGCCTGCTTGGCAAAATATTTAATTTATATTGTTATTTAATTTTTAAGGTTTTAATATTTTAGTCAGTATAACATTCGTAATTTACTAACAAAAGGTTGCTTTTGCAGTAAAATATTTCTCATTTCTACTAAAGGTATTTTTTAAAAATTTCAATAAGGCAATAACAATAAACTATTTAACCATTTTGTTTAATTTGCCAAAACTTAGGTCCATAACCTCATAATTTTCATTATTAGGCCAAGTGTAATGCCACCACTCGGTATCAAAAGCTGTAAAACCGAAAAACTCCATTGTGGTTTTTAGAAGTTTTCTATTTGCCAAAATCGTGGTGGGTAGTTGTGTAAAACTATGGTGCGCTGTATCGGTAAAATTATCAAAACTCGTGCCCATATCCAATTCTTGTAAAGTTTTTAGGTTTACAATTGTAAGATCTATGGCTAAGCCTCTATTATGATTACTTCCATTTTTAGGATTTGCTACATAACGTTCATCGTGTATTAAATTCCACATAAGTTTTGTAGCAATATATGGGCGATATGCATCAAAAATTTTTATACCCAACCCTTTTTTTGCTAGATTATTTTGTACTTGCAACAATGCATTGGCGGGTGCCACACGCATATAAGTTGTATAAGCTTTTGTATACAGCTTTGTTTTCGTAAAATTATTTTTAGTGCTGTATCGTAAGTCTAAAATAATAGTTGGTATAGTTTTATTTATGTTTATTAACTTTTTTTGCAAATTAGAGTCTATAGAAAGTTGGTATTGTTTTCTTGTATTAATAATATTTGCAGGCTGCGCTATTAAAAATAAAACCCAGTTACTAAAAATAATTCCAAAGGCAATTTTTATCATAATATAAAGCTATTAAAAAAATCTCATTACTTTTACTCAATAAAATATCGGAGGTATACTAATTTGCTTAAATAATTCCGATTTACTATCTTTGAGTAACCAAAAATACTTT
>JAYSOC010000248.1:0-4423 GCA_043723285.1 Ferruginibacter sp.
TTAAAATTAGCCATGGTTTTGTTTATCCCAATCGTTGGTTATTTTATTGCAACAAAGGAAGAAACACCCATTATCTAGTTTTATACATTTGTACTTATCGTTTTCATATTCGTCATAGCCTGTCTTAATTTTGCACCTACAATTTCTACAGGATGATTACGCAACGCATGATTTACTTTTATCAATGCTTTATTATCTACTCCTGCATCTTTTCCTTCATTGAAATTTTTCCCAATTACATCTGTATCTATTTTCTTCATAAAGTCTGCCAATAAAGGCTTGCATGCATGATCAAATAAATAACAACCATATTCTGCCGTGTCAGAAATAACCCTGTTCATTTCAAATAATTTTTTACGAGCAATGGTATTTGCAATCAATGGTGTTTCGTGCAATGATTCGTAATAAGCAGATTCTTCTATAATGCCAGCTTCTACCATTGTTTCAAAAGCGAGTTCTACTCCCGATCTTATCATGGCCACAAATAATAATGCATTATCAAAAAATTCTTGTTCCGCAATTTTCATATCGCCAGCGGGTGTTTTTTCAAAAGCGGTTTCACCAGTAGCTGCTCTCCATGCCAATAAATTTTTATCATCGTTTGCCCAATCTTCCATCATCGTTTTACTAAAATGCCCACTCATAATATCATCCTGATGTTTTTGAAACAACGGGTGCATTATCGTTTTTAATTCTTCCGATAATTCAAACGCTTTTATTTTTGCAGGGTTCGATAATCTATCCATCATGGCCGTAACACCGCCTTGCTTTAATGCTTCCGTAATCACTTCCACACCATATTGCACAAGTTTTGATGCATAACTTTTTTCAATTCCTTTCTCCACCATTTTATCAAAACAAAGTATAGAACCTGTTTGTAATAAGCCACACAGAATCGTTTGCTCACCCATCAAATCACTTTTTACTTCTGCCACAAAAGACGATTTTAATACACCGGCTCTATGTCCGCCAGTGCCTACTGCATAAGCTTTTGCTTGCTCTAGTCCTTTTCCTTCTGGATCATTTTCTGGATGCACAGCTATTAATGTAGGTACTCCAAATCCTCTTTTGTATTCTTCTCTCACTTCTGTACCTGGGCATTTTGGCGCTACCATTATTACTGTTAAATCTTTTCGTATTTGCATGCCTTCTTCTACAATATTAAAACCATGAGAATAGGAGAGTGTTGCGCCTTTTTTCATCATTGGCATGATGGCAGTTACAACAGATGTGTGTTGTTTATCTGGTGTAAGATTTAATACCAGATCAGCGGATGGAATTAATTCTTCGTAAGTACCAACTGCAAAATTATTATCTGTAGCATTTTTCCAAGAAGTTCTTTTTTCTGTTATGGCTTCACTGCGCAGTGCATACGACACATCCAAGCCAGAGTCTCTTAAATTTAAACCTTGGTTTAAACCCTGTGCACCACAACCTACTATCACCATTTTTTTTCCTTTCAGTGCTTCTACACCATTTGTAAATTCACTGCTGTTCATAAACTCGCATACACCGAGTTGGTTCAGTTGTTCTCTAAGTGGTAAGCTGTTGAAATAATTTGCCATTGTATTTAATTGTTTAGGCCCCCTAAATCTCCGCCGATAGGCGGAGGACTTGTGAACTTTGTGATTATTGAATTGCTTTTGTTTATCGATGTTTTAAATTTAATTATCCTTGTTTTTATTAAAATCCACTGGCCAACTGGTTATTGCCAATTGCCCTCTGCGAGAGCCTTTGCCAACTGCCCTTTGCCAATTGCCAACTGCTACATTGAGAACACCTCTTCATTCTGATTCAGAAATTCATTCTCCGTTATTGCCTCGCCCGGTTCTCTATATTCAAACTCTTTTAATTTTTTATGAAAGCCTTCACTATTTTTTATGATAGCTATTCTTGCGCTGCGCACAAATTCTATTAAGCCAAAAGGCTCTAATACTTTTATTAAATTATCTGTTTCTTCTCTATGCCCTGCCACTTCAAAAACGGTGTAATCTTTTCTTATAACCACAGCTTTTGCGCCATGCTGGCTTAATAATCTTTCTACTTGCACTTGTTCTGCAATTATATCTGTAGGCACTTTGTACAAAGCCAATTCTTGCCAAACGATTTCATCGTTGTTGTTGTAATATGTTTTTAAAACCTCTACTTGCTTTTCTATTTGCCTGCACAGTTTTCTTACCACTTCTTCTGTTTCGTTTATTACAATGGTAAAACGGTGTACACTATCAATTTCACTTGGCGATGTATTTAAACTATCGATATTAATTTTTCTACGAGAAAAAATTATAGCAATACGAACGAGTAAACCAATTTGGTTTTCGGTATAAACGGTTATGGTGAATTCTTGTTTTTGCATAATTGTTAATTTTTAAAACCACAACTTCATTTCTTGTTTGAATACCAAACATAATTTTTTTACAAAAATTTATTTTAGCCACTAAGTCTCGAAGACACAAAGGAAAAATGCGTAGCATTTTTTCTACTTAGTGCCTTTGCGCCTTTGTGGCAAGTCTTGTTTTTCGTAGCGAAGCTGAGGAAAACATATTCTTTAGTTACCTTGACCTCTTCTAATTTTTCTTACAATTCCTCCTTACTCAAAATAATTTCCGAAACCCCTCTGCCCTGCGGCACCATTGGAAACACATTGTTTTCTTTACCCACCATTACTTCTAAAAAATAACTTCCATTGTGGTCTAGCATTGTTTGTAATGCACCTTTCAATTTATCTCTTTCACTTACTCGCTGCCCATCTATATAATATCCTTTGGCCACTTGCACAAAATCAGGACTTGTAATGTCAACAAATGAATATCTTTTTTCGTGAAACAATTGTTGCCATTGGCGTACCATTCCAAGAAACTCATTATTTAGAATTAATATTTTTACATCTACATTAAACTGCATAATCGTACCTAATTCCTGTATCGTCATTTGAATACCACCATCGCCTGCAATGGCTATAATTGTTTTATTGGGCGCTCCAAATTTTGCACCAATAGCTGTAGGCAATGCAAAACCCATTGTGCCCAAGCCGCCACTGGTAATATTGCTTTTGCTGTTATTGTATTTTGCATAACGGCAAGCCACCATTTGATGCTGCCCCACATCAGTTACAATAACCGCTTCACCTTTTGTTAATTCATTCAACACATGTATCACTTCTCCCATGGTTAATTCATCCGTTGTAGGATTCATTTCTGGAATGATACATGTTGAATTTTCTTTTAATTGATACTCTTTAAATTTATTATGCCATGCTTCATGCTTTTTTTGTTCAACCAAAGCAGTAAGCATTGGCAATGTTTCTTTACAATCTCCCCATACAGGCACAGTCGATTTTACATTTTTATCAATTTCAGATGGGTCAATATCTAAGTGAATTATTTTTGCTTGCTTCGCATATTTATCTAAACGTCCGGTAACCCTATCATCGAAACGCATACCAACAGCTATCAACACATCGCATTCATTCGTCAACACATTCGGCCCATAATTACCATGCATACCAAGCATACCAACTCCCAATGGATGATCTGTAGGTATAGCACTCATGCCCATTATTGTCCATGCAGATGGAATGCCTGACTTTTCTATAAACTGAGTAAATTCTTTTTCTGCATTTCCAAGAATTACTCCTTGTCCAAAAATTACAAATGGTTTTTCTGCATTGTTAATTAATTCAGCTGCTTGCTCTATATATTCTTTTCGTACAATTGGTTTTGGTCTATAACTTCTTATATGATCACATTTTTTATACCCTTCATAATCGAACTGTTGCAGCTGCGCATTTTTTGTAATGTCAATTAATACAGGACCAGGTCTTCCACTTCCTGCTATGTAAAAAGCTTTTGCCAACACCGCAGGAATTTCTGATGCATCAGTTACTTGATAATTCCATTTTGTAACTGGTGTTGTAATATTTATCACATCAATTTCTTGAAATGCATCGGTACCTAACAAATGTGCAAACACTTGCCCGGTGATGCATACAACCGGTGTACTATCTATCATAGCATCTGCCAAACCTGTTACTAAATTTGTAGCACCAGGTCCACTGGTTGCAAATACCACGCCTGTTCTTCCGCTCACACGAGCGTAACCCTGTGCCGCATGTATAGCGCCTTGCTCATGTCGTACAAGAATATGTTTAATTCTATCATTGTAATCGTATAGTGCATCATATATAGGCATTATTGCTCCACCAGGATATCCAAAAATGGTATCAACATCTTCTGCAAGAAAAGCTTCTAACACAGCCACTCCACCACTTACCTGTTTAGGCGCTACTGCTTTTATTTTCGGTTCTTCTGTGAGTGTTAATGTTTCCATGACTTTATTTTTTATTGCATTATAATTTGTAAAAATCTAACAAATCAGTACCCGATACTTTTGAAAATCCTACTTGTCTTAAAAGTGTTATAAA
>JAYSOC010000249.1:0-1768 GCA_043723285.1 Ferruginibacter sp.
TAACTTACACTCCATGTGCGTAATTGTAAATATGGTTTCACGCAAAGGCGCAATGGAGCAAAGAACGCAAAAAATATTTCCTTTGTGCAACTTCGTACCTTACAGTCTTTGTGGTTATAAAACATGAACGAAACAAAACATAGCGAAATTACTATTTGGAAAAAACTTCGCCGCAAAAAATCGGCAATGGTAGGCTTGTGCATAATTGTATTGGCATTACTCGTTTGTATTTTTGGTTACATCATTGCGCCAGATGCTAGTACAGATGCAGATTTGCAAACGGTGGAAATTCAATCAAAGCCTTTAGGATACACACAACTATTTTTAAAAATTCCTATCAATTATAAAATAGAACAATCATTTTTTAGTAGTATATTTTTTGGTAAAGCCTCTACGCATAAATTTTTACCGATAAAAAATTATACCATAAATGGAGAAAATATTCTTTTAAATAAATATGTAGATGAAGATACATCTGTTGTGCAATCGTACAGCATTAATGAAATTACAAACGCACATCCCGAAAATATTCAACATCAAATTATCACAAAAAAATACTGGTTGGGTACCGATGCTTTTGGAAGAGATATGCTCAGCCGCATAATTATTGGCACAAGGGTAAGTATGATGGTAGGAATGGTGGCCGTTATTATTTCGCTTACCATTGGTATTTTGTTAGGCGCATTTGCAGGTTATTACAAAGGCAAAATAGATGCTGCCATCATGTGGTTTTTAAATGTAACATGGAGCATTCCAACTTTGTTATTGGTATTTGCTATTACACTTGCATTGGGTAAAGGCTTTTGGCAAATATTTATTGCGGTTGGCCTCACACTTTGGGTAAGTGTAGCACGCCTTGTACGTGGGCAAGTAATGGCAGTAAAAGAATTGGAGTATGTACAAGCAGCAAGGGCATTGGGTTTTAAAGATTTTAGAATTATTTTTAAACATATTTTGCCAAATATTATTGGTCCAGTATTGGTAATTGCTGCTGGTAATTTTGCTACTGCTATAATTGTAGAAGCAGGGCTTAGTTTTTTAGGTATTGGTGTGCAACCACCACAACCAAGTTGGGGATTGATGATAAAAGAAAATTACAACCTCATTATTACACACAATGCTGCACAGGCACTTGTGCCAGGTTTTGCTATAATGCTATTGGTTTTGGCTTTTAATTTATTGGGCAGCGGGTTGAGAGATGCTGTGGATGTGAAAGAGGTTCAAAGTTGAAGGTTCAAGGTTGAAGGTTCAAGGTTACGAGTTGCGGGTTTATGAGTTACGGGTTTAATAAATTTGTAAATCTAAAATCAAATAAATCAGAAATCTAAAATCAAACTTTTATCTTCGCAAAAATTTTATCTATGCTACCAAAGTACAAACGTATTCTTCTCAAGCTTTCGGGCGAATCTTTAATGGGCGATAAAAACTTTGGACTAGACTCTGCTGTGATTGCACAATATGCGCAAGAGATAAAACAAATAAGTGATATGGGCGTGCAGGTGGCCATTGTAATTGGCGGTGGTAATATTTATAGAGGCATGAATGAAGCCGAAACTGGTATTGAACGAGCTCAAGGCGATTATATGGGTATGCTTGCTACTGTAATAAATGGTATGGCATTGCAAAGCGGTTTGGAAAAAGCTGGTGTAAATACTCGCTTGCAAAGCGCTATAAAAATGGAACAAATAGCCGAGCCTTACATACGCAGGCGTGCTATGAGGCACTTGGAAAAAGGTCGTGTGGTTATTTTTGGTGCAGGTACTGGTAA
>JAYSOC010000250.1:0-11350 GCA_043723285.1 Ferruginibacter sp.
AACAAAAAAATATGGACGAGCAGTTATACCATTTATACTACAGGACTTGCCACATTGGTTTTATCTGTTTTAATTTATTTAATAGAATTTAAAAATGTAAAAGGTACATGGACTCGCTTTTTTGATGTATTTGGAAAAAATGCACTTTTCATTTTTGTAATGAGTGGCATATTACCAAGGCTGATGGGATTGATAAGAATAAATAATGGTGTTGAAGATGATGGTAGCCCAAGTTTTATTACTCCTTTAAATTGGTTTTATGAGCATGTATGCAAACTAATTTTACCAGTAGAGCCAAAGTTCGGTTCATTTATTTATGCAGTTTGTTTTATTGCCATAATGTGGTTTTTTGCTTGGTTATTAGATAAAAAGAAAATTTATATAAGAGTATAACATAACAATTGATATAAAAATTCATTTTACTTTTAGATATAAAATCCAATAATTTGAAATAATTCCTTCTCAAAAAAATACGAATGCCAGATTTTATAAAATTTACAGAAGCACCAAGTAAATACAATCATTTAGAAAAAATGAGTGTGCTGGAGTTGCTTACAAATATGAATATGGAAGACCAATCTGTTCCTATTGCTGTTGCTAAAATTATTCCTCAAATAGAAAAATTAATAGACGTAATTGTAGATAAGATGTTGGTTGGTGGCAGATTGTTTTACATAGGTGCAGGTACAAGTGGTCGGTTGGGTATATTAGATGCAAGCGAAATTCCACCAACATTTGGTATGGCTTATGGTCAAATTATTGGCATTATTGCAGGCGGTGAAAAAGCCATACAAAACGCTGTAGAAAATGCAGAAGATAGCATTACACAAGGCTGGAAAGATTTAGAAGCGCACGATATAAATGATGAAGATGTGGTAATTGGTATTGCAGCAAGTGGCACTACGCCATATGTTATTGCTGCTCTACAAGAATGTCAAAAAAGAAATATTATTACTGGTTCTATAAGTTGTAACCCTGATTCGCCTTTGAGTACGCACGCTAATTTCCCTATAGAAGTAATGGTAGGCCCAGAGTTTGTAACAGGTAGCACACGTATGAAAAGTGGCACTGCGCAAAAATTAATTTTAAATATGATTTCTACATCTATCATGATACAAATTGGTCGTGTAGAAGATAATAAAATGGTGAATATGCAATTGAGCAATGAAAAATTAATAGACCGAGGTACAAAAATGCTGATGGAAAAAACTGGTATGCAGGATTATGAAAAAGCCAAAACACTCTTAATAAAAAATGGCAGTGTGAAAAAAGCAATGGAACATTTGTAGAGAGGAGTTGTTTGTTGTTAAAATAAATAGATTGTAATTTACAGTTTTTTCTATTCGGAAATACTTTAATTCTCTGAGCATTTAACCCGTAACTCGTAACTCAAAAACCCGCAACCCAACTAATACGGAAAACTAATTTTCCCCATACTAACACTCGGTGTTGTGTTTCCATAATTTGTTTCACCACCACATAAAGTTTCGTTGGCAAGTATAGCAAAAAGTATGGCTTCTTTTGCATCAGGGTTTAAATTAAATTCACTAGTAGATTTAAAAATAGCATTTGGCAATTGTTCTCTCAAGTATTGCATCAATAAAGGATTGTGCAAACCTCCCCCACTGCTATAAATAGCGAACTGCTCATCTTTCATACATTTTTGTAAAGCATCTACAATTACATCTGCACTAAATTTGCAAAGTGTAGCCATTACATCTTCTACAGATAAATGTATCGTATTGCATTTTTCTTGTGCTGCTTGCAAATATGCTAAATTAAACAATTCTGGTCCAGTAGTTTTTGGAAATCCCTTTTCAATAAAATCGTTTTGTTTTAGTTGAAACAACAACGATTCATTAATTATTCCTTGCTTTGCAATAGTTGCACCTTCATCAAAATATTTTCCTGCAAAATTTTTTTGGACTAGTTGGTCCATCATGGTATTGCCAGGTCCAACATCGGTACTAAACATTTTACTTTCATCAAGTTCTCCATTTAAAAAAGTAAAGTTTGCAATGCCGCCAATGTTTAGCATTATTCTATTTTCATCGAGCATACTAAAAAGCAAATAATCGCCATACACTGCTAGTGGTGCACCTTCGCCACCTGCGGCAATTTGTTTTTGCCTAAAATCGCTAAGGGTTATAATGCCAGTACCAACAGCAATATGATCTCCATCGCCGATTTGTAGCGTTGCATTTTCGTAACCTTCTTTTTTATGTAAAAATTTGGGTGCATGATATATCGTTTGCCCATGACTTGCAATAATATCTACCGCTTCATTTTTAATATTCCATTTTTGCAAGGTTTCATTTATCATTTGCGCATGCTGTTTACCTACACTTGCATTTAGCAAACAAACTTTTTCTAAGTCCACCATTTGCTTGCTAAAAATTTCTTTAATGGCTTCTTTAAAAGCAATTGAATAGCTTACCGTCGTAAATTCTTTTAATTGTATAATCGTATTTACTCCTGAGCCTTCTATTTCTCACAAGGCAATATCCAACCCATCGAGAGATGTGCCGCTCATAAGACCTATAATGGTTCTTTTATTTTTGGAGGCTATGTTGTAGAGGTTGGCTATGTTTTTGTTCATGGAGTAAAGATAAAAAAACAGCGACGGGAAATTGTCGCTGTTTTGTCTTATTATTTCATTTTATATAATTGGGTCTGCTGGTGTATTGGTATTATTATCTCTCTCATCTCTTGGATAAGGATAAAAATTTCTATTCCTTTCTTGAATGGCAGGCGGAGATAATATTGGGGCAGGTCTGCTAAATCTTCTACTGTCTTCCAATTCCATTCCACTCATGAACAATTCTATTCTTCTCTGTTTATAAATATCAAATAATAAACTTGTTTGATCTACTGTCCCAGCATATGCAGGTTGATTTGCATTTACGCCATATGCATCCGTATTTTTTTGTCTTACCAAATTTAATGCAGCTTGGCATGGTACAAAAGAACTTTGTCTTGCATAATTTTCTGCTACAATAAGTTGCATTTCTCCTGGCAAGTACAAAGGAAAAGAAGTAGTTGTTGCAGCTACAAAACCTTTTAAAATGATTGTGGTACTTGGCTTAGAAATATAAAATCCAATTCTTGGGTCAGAAGAAAGTGGCATTGGTGCTAAGCCATTTTTCATACCAAGTGCAGAATCTGGCAAAATATACACACTACCAGCTGCGCTAAAAACACCGATAGGATTTTGTGCCGCACCTGTAAATTTAAATTCAGATTTAATAGTGCTAGATGCCGCAGTGGCAAAACTTATTGCTTTATTACCACTTACTGCATTATATGTACTTGTAGCCATACTATGCATATTGTAATAACGAGCCAATAAAGCTTTTACACTGTTTTTAATATCAATACCAGATGGTATTTTTGCCAAAAATTTTGCACTAGGATTTGTGGTAACTAAATCAGTATTTGCACTTTCTAAAACAGCAACAACTTTTGCTAATGCTACTTCTCTCGAAACAAAAGTTGCGTTAAGTTTAGTTTCTAATGGTACTTGTTCATAAAATTGGCAGAGTGTTCCTATACCCAATGCATAAAAAATACTAGCATATCCTTTTAAACCAACCCTATCTTGTGGGTCGCCGGCAACTGTTAAGTTATCAAGAATTGCTTCAGACTCAGCTTTCAATAGCAAAGATTCTCTCCATAAACCAGTAACCATACTGTTGGTGTATGGTAAACCAGAACCACCACCTTCTAATTCAAGTTCAGAGGCATTTCCCGAATTTGGCGTTTTTGGAATATACACAGCATAGGCTGCTCCTACTGTTGCATTATAAAGCGGACTTTGCCTTCCAATACTGTATCTTCTTTGTAAACCTGCAGCAATATTCATTAAACCAGTAACATCTTTTGTAATTACATCATAAGATGGTTTGCTAGAATCGATGTATTCTTTATTACAAGAAGTAAATGAAATACCTCCTATTATAATTAGTATTAATGAGAATATTATTTTCTTATTCATAAAATTTGTTTTTAAATTAAAATTGAGCTCTTAATGTTGCTTGTAATGTTCTAGGATTTGGAATATTACCAAAATCAGTACCACGTAATACTGTACTATTTCCACCTGCATTGGTTTCTGGGTCATATCCTTGGTAGGTATCAAAACTTATCAAATTTCTACCTGTTAAAGAAATAGAAGAAGATTTTATAAACTTTGCAATTTTTGGTAGTTCATAAGAAAGACTAAGTTCACGGAGTTTAATGTATGAGCCTTTTTCTATTCTCCATTCTTCTGTTGTGTATAAACTAAAAATATAGCCACGAGGTAGTTCTCCTTTCAATTCTCTTTCAGAAAATTCTCCAATACCAACTCCTTGTCTAGTTCTTCTATCGGCATTAAATACATCTTGTCCCAAAGCTCCATCAAATAAAAAGCTTAAAGAAACTTTTTTGTATTCAATACTACTTCCAAAATTTAATATCCAATCTGGATTTGGATTTCCTATAACTTTTCTTAGTGGTGCATTTAACCCCGACACTGCTGGTATTGTTAAACCATTTGCATCTAAAGCAATGTTACCAGCTGCGTCTCTCACAAAATAATTACCAAAGAAAACACCAACGGGTTCGTTAGAAATAATTGCACTAGGCGCACCTGAAGCTGTACCAAATGTTATTGGCGCTAGCTGTGTAGAAGAAGTTACTAAATTTTTATTTCTGTTTAAAGAACCAAAAAGATTTATGTTAAAGTTTTTATTAGAAATAGGGTTAATATTTAAACCTAATTCCCAACCTGTATTTGATAAATTTCCAACATTTTCTATTCTTGTAGAAGCGCCAGACGAAGGTGCAACTACTCTTTCAACTAGGAGAGAATTGTCAATTATCTTTTTATCATATGCAGTAAAATTTATCGTTACTTTATTATTTAAAAAGCCTAAATCAATTCCATATTCAAATTCACTATGACGCTCCGGTTGTACAAATTCATTTCCTGATAATCCACCAATATTATAAGTTGTAACGCCATTAAGTGTACTTGCAGAATAGTTGTTAAATCTGTCATATGAGCCAATACCCGATAAGTTACCCGCTTGCCCCCAAGAAGCTCTTAATCGAGCGACATTAACTATATTTTTCAATTTACTTTCTTTCCAAAATTTAAAATCATTTAAAGAAACTGTTCCACTAAGTTTTGGGTAGAAAAAAGTTCGCTTATCTTTTGAAAAAACGGTGCTTCCATCAATTCTTGCAGCAGCGGTAATAAAAACCAAATTATCGTATCCAAATGTTTCTTGTGCAAAGCCTCCAAAAATTATTCTTCTGTCTAAATAATTTCTAGGTTGTTCTACTAGTGCAGCACCATCTATAGTAAATACACCTGTTCCTAAATCTCTACCTTGTGCTGAGTTTCCAGATATTTTTTGTGTTTGCTGATTAAACCCTACTGAAGTATTAGAACTAATTTTTTTAAAATTTGTATTATAGGATATGTTTACGTCATTATTTACAAAAAAAGAATTCACAGTGGAATTACCTACATAACCAGTTCCGCCATCAGGTCCAATTGCTGCACCAAGTGCTGTTAAATAGGCGTAACGTCTAATCAAATTATTTCCCTCTTGCCCAATATTATCTATACCTAAAATATAATCAATGGTTAGTCCTTTAAATGGTTTTATTTTAAGTTGAAAATCAGAAAGTGTTCTATTTACTTGTTGTGTGATTACTACATCGTTTATACTACTTAAAGGATTTACTCTGTTATCATCTACATTTTTATAATTACCATTTACATCTCTACTATCTAAATTAAAAATGTTGTTATTAATATTCATCGAATTAATAGGACTCCAAAAAACATTTCCATTAGCTTTTTCATTAGAAAAACTATTTGCATATGAAACTCCAGCGGATATAGAAATATAATTGTTAATGATTTGATCAATTCTAGTTTTAAAATTAAATCTTCTATAATCGGTGCCTACAATAATCCCTTCGTTTTTATAAAACCCTCCCGAAAAATAATATTTACTTTTATCAGATCCTCCACTTAACGAAATATAGTTATCTGTTCCTTTTGCATTTCTAAAAATGTAATCTTGATAATCATATCGAGTAACATCTACTACATCTTTTGCAAAGTTTCTAGTTCCACCATCAGTTTGGCGAACATATGGCCCAAATATAGTTCCAGTATAACCTTGTAATGCAGAGGGTGCGTTAGAAATATTACCCAAAGCATATGCAGCTCCGTTTGGCAATTTTTCTACTCCAAACATTTTACCGTATTTAGAAACATACACTCTTTTTCTTAAAGAATTACTGATGTAACTTGTACTAAAATCAATTTTTAATTGACCTGCTTTACCTTTTTTTGTTGTAATTAATACAACGCCATTACTAGCTCTACTTCCATATATTGCACTTGCAGATGCACCTGGAATCACATCTATTTTTTCAATATCATTTGGGTTAATATCAACCATTCTATTGTTACCAATTTGACTTGTCTTGCCTGGGCTTACATTTAAATTTGTAACGTTTGATGTTGCATTACTTGCAACAACACCATCTATCACATACAACGGCTCCGAACTTCCAACGATACTACTAGTGCCTCTCATGCGTACAGATATACCCCCAGCAGGATCTCCACTTGTTTGTGTAATTTGTGCTCCAGGCACTTTACCTTGCAGGGCTGCGGTTAAATTACCCGAGCCGGATTTTGTTAATGATTTACCAGAAACAGAATTTACAGTATTACCCAATTGCTTTCTTGACTGAGATAAAGATGATCCAATTACCACCACCTCATCTAACCCCAAAGGATCAGCATCCAATTTTACATCGTTATCAAAAGCATCATTACCAGAAGATACTGTTATGGATTTTGTAATTTTTTTAAAACCAACACTACTAAATACCAAAGTATATTTCCCTGGTTTTAGTACAGTAGTAAGAGAATAATTGCCAGATGCATCAGTGTTCGTTCCAGCATTGCCTGGTTCTATTTGCACTGTTGCATTTGGGAGTGCGGCACCATTTGGCCCAGTTACTTTTCCTTTAAGCGTTACCTGCCCTTGCGATGCAAACCCCATAATTACAAAAAGGGATGCTAAAAAAAACTTGAGGCAGTTACCTTGTTTTAATAGTTTTGTCATGCTTGGTTTTGTTTTTTGGTTAAAAAATGATTGGTATTAGATAAAACACATTTACGTAATAGATAGAACACATTTACGTAATAAATAGTTGCTTTTGGTTCTCAAAAAAACTATATAAATTAATAAAATGATAAAGCAAATTAGCATTATTATAGGATAAGATTACTATTTTATGTAGGTTATGTATTCATATATTTTTCCACACATAAAAGCAAATTGGGGATATGTGCTACATCACAGCGTAAATTATTATGAAATTTATATTGCTATTGCCTTTTTATGTAGTTTTTGTATTTTGTGCGGCTTAAAGAAATAATGCCCACTTCGAAAATATTTATTCCGTTTGAAATAGGAGTATAGAAATTTTATAAGTGAAATTGCCAAGAATACACGAATATTTTAATTCATGTATTCGTGGCATTTTTTATTCGTGCATTCGTTACTCACAAAATTATTTACCCTTCAAATTCGGAATTCTTTGTCTCGATTTATTAAAAATCATATTCCCTTTATCAATACCTTTTCGCAACTCTTTTTGTGTTTCTACTGGCAATGTATAAATTTCTTTACATGCAATACTACAACAACCTTGCATTTTTTCTTTGCAATTTTGACATTGTATAAAAAGCAAATGGCAACCATCGTTTTGGCAATTTGTATGCGTATCGGCAGGCTCGCCGCATTGGTGGCACTTGGCTATTACTTCGTCTGTAATGCGCTCCCCTAGCCTATCATCAAATACAAAATTTTTTCCATGAAATTTATTGGGGAGTTCTTTTGTGTTTACATTATTGGCATAATTAATAATGCCTCCTTCTAAATGAAATACATTTTTAAACCCATTGTGTAGCATGTATGCACTTGCTTTTTCGCACCGTATGCCGCCAGTACAATACATGATAATGTTTTTTTCTTTAGCATCTTTCAGCATATCTACAGCCATCGGTAGTTGTTGCCTAAAAGTATCGCTTGGTATTTCAATAGCTTTTTCAAAACGTCCTACTTCGTATTCATAATGATTACGCATATCTACAATAATGGTATTCTCATCATCACTCAATGTATTAAATTCTTCTGCCGATACGTACTTTCCTTTATTAGCCATATCAAAAGTATTATCAGTAATACCATCGGCTACAATTTTATCCCTTACTTTTATTTTTAGCACCCAAAAACTTTTACCTGCAGCCGGGCGCATGTTTTCTTCGGCTTGATGTTGCAGCGCAATGTTTAAGCGAAGACCTTGCAAACCTTTAATAGTTTCAATAGCTGCTACAAATTTTTCTGCATTGCTTTCAGGAAAACTGACTTGCGCATTTATACCTTCATGCGCTATATATACACGACCAAACACTTTTAAAGCTTCAAACTTTATGTACAATTCATCTCTAAACTGTAAAGGATTTTCAATAAAAAAATAACGGTAAAATGAAATAGTGGTGCGTGGTTCTTCTTCTGCCACTAGCATTTTTTTAAGCTCGGCTTGGCTTAGTCTATTGTGTAATACGGGCATTATTTATACGTTTGAATGAATGCTTGCAGGGCAAACTCGTTACAAAGGTAAATTTAATTGTGCAATTAATTGTGTGGCTGCTATTTGCTTTTGTACAATAAAATTGTATTAAATATTTAAAGCATAAAAAAAAGGTAGTACATTTTTATGTGCACTACCCTTTTAATTTTTTTAACCTATTTTATTTTACAATATTAAAAGATTTTAAATTTTGAGTACTTTTTAACGTACCTCCACTGTAAACATCTCTTTTTACCAAGCCAGCACCTTTTGCGTAAAAATTATCAAATTGTGAAGTCTGAGGAACGCCTATAGGCCAAATAAACCACAAAGGCGCAACGCTCGTTATGATTTCGTTTACGTTAATGGTATTTGTATAATCTATATCTAAAACTCTTTTTGTAAAATTCTTTTGCAGTATTGTATGTGCAAAAGTTACAGTAATATCAGCGTTTAAAGTGGGTGACACAGGGAAATATACAGGCATACTTTCAGACCAAGTATCGTTTACCGATAAGTTCTCTTTAAGGGTAGTTTCTAAAACGGAGGGTACAATAATAGCTCCTAAGTTTAAGTAATCTAAATTATAAGTAATTTCTGTAAGGTTGCCATTGTTATCATTTACAAAATAAGTTGGTTGTAACCCTGTCTTGTTAGATACAAGTTTATAATACTTTAAGCCATTTATAATGGTGTCTTTTGAAACCGTTAAATTAAAACTATCTGTTTTTGCAGGGTTAGTTGTTTTTAGTTCATAAGTAAAAGTTGACCCAACAGTATAAGGTGCATAATCGCTTGTACCTTCAGGCCATGGAGATTCAAAATTAATAATTGGTTCAACTTCTTTTTGGCAAGATGTAAGAACAATTAACAATAAAAAACTGTAGAGGAATATTTGTTTCATAGTTAGGGCTTTGTTTAAAAAAGCTGAATTATATATGTAGAAACGCTATTTTCTGCTAAGTATTGCGATACATAAAAATTAATTAATTTATTTGCTCAATATTTAAACCTTGCATTGAATCTTTTAAGGCATAATTTTAGACCAAGACAAAGCAAAAGGATAAAGCTTTCATCTTTATTGTTTGAAATACAATACATTAAACCACTAGCCTTTGACCAATACCATTTAAAGCTGTAAAGCAAAAAACCAATAAAATAAATCCATGAATCATTCAGCTAATTTAAATTTTGTTGTGGTGTAACCCTTTTGTTATAATAAGTGCATTTTTTCATAAAACCACACTTTTTTTTTACTAGAAAACATCCTTCACAAAAGTGTCCTTTTACCATTAAGAAACTGCGAGAAAGATATACAAAACCTACACAATATTTAAAAACATATTTCGTTAATAATAAGAAGTATTACCAAAAATGCAATAGGGCATATCAGCTTACTTGCATCTTGAGTATAATTTAAAAAAAACAATCAAAATAGCACGCTTACGTTTATGGTACTCACTAAATCGTATCCCCAATTTCTTCAAAAGAGGTTAGATCATTATGAGCAGGTAGTAATGCCCGCATTGAGTTCTGATAAAAGCCCTTTTTTCTTGAACGTAACGCCAAATGAGCATTCCATCTTTGTAGATAATAATGATTATTTGAGTCTGGCAAATCATGCAGAAATTATAGAAGCGCAAATAAATCATTTAAGAATAAGTGACAATTCTCTAATGTCATCATTTTTTGTATCTGGAAAAGGCCAAAGAGAAGAATTCGAAGAACAATTAGCATCGCATACAAATCAAGAAGCATCCATTTTATCTACCTCTGGTTGGGATGCCAATACAGGACTAATACAAACAATAGCTGATAAAAATACTCATATTTATTTAGACAGATTTGTGCACGCATCATTATATGTAGGTGCACAACTTTCTGGTGGTATTGTACATGTTTTTGATCATAATAATCCTGATCATTTAGAAAGGAAAATAAAGGAGTATGGTATTGGAGTAGTGGTTGTAGATAGTGTTTATAGTTCTGTTGGCAGCGTATGCCCATTAAAAGAAATTGTAGCTGTAAGTAAAAAATATGATTGTGTAATTGTGGTAGATGAATCTCATTCTTTGGGCCTATTTGGAAACAAAGGAGCAGGAATGGTAGCCGATTTGGGCTTGGAAGATGAAGTAGATTTTATTACTGCAAGTTTATCAAAAACCTTTTGCTCTAGAGGCGGTATCATTACATGCTCTAGTAAATTTAAAAATTATTTTAGGCACAATTCTTTTCCTGCTATATTTTCATCAGTGCTACAAAATCATGAGGCAGCTCGCTTTATAAAAACTCTAGAAATTATTAGGAACGATGACTGGCGCAGAGAGCAGTTGCATAAAAACACAACTTATTTGCATCATCATTTAGATCAAATCGGATTTAATACAGAAGTAAGTTCATCTCCGATAATTTCATTAGAAGTAAATAATGAGAGTAAAGCAATATTACTTAGAGATCTATTGGTGCAAAGAAATGTGGTTACAGCTCCCTTTATTCCGCCTGCAGTTCCTAAAAAAAGATGCAATGCAAGAATGACTGTAAATTGTAATCTTACAAATGCACAAATGCAACATATTGTTAAATCGTGCAAAGAAGTTCTACCTATTGTAAAATTATCGAAGGAAGAAGTAAATCAGTATAGAGAAGATAATTTATCTGCCTAATTCTTCAAAAAATATGAATCCCTGGTAAAAAGAAA
>JAYSOC010000251.1:0-11344 GCA_043723285.1 Ferruginibacter sp.
CCACGCATGAATTTATCAGTGCAGACCAGAGAGAGAAAGCATTGCTGCCGATGATGGAACTGGCGCTGGATGCAGCGGTGAAGATATAACCTCACCCTCCCGAACTGCGTTCCTTACTTTCGCTTTACTCAGTAACCTCTCCTGAAGAGAGAGGGAGCGGTGCTTCTTACCAACTTCGAACATCATGTCTACCACATCAGGCCCCAATCTCCTTCTTTTTCCCCCAAGGGGAAAGAGCGGTGCTGCATACCAATAACAAACATTATTTATTCCACATTTTTCATTTGTTCTTTAATCAACAATAACGCAACCACTACATTTTTTTGCAAGCATATTTTTACAACTTATGACCATAAGAAAAATAGAAAAAAAAGACAACCAAGCATTAGGCACTATCGTACAAACAGTACTAATGGAAATGGGCGCACCTAAAGTTGGTACTGCATACGCCGACCCTTATCTTTTTTCTTTGTATGAAACATACGATAAACCCAAAGCCATTTATTTTGTAGTTGAAAAAGATAGCAAAGTAATAGGCGGAGCAGGCGTAGATCAATTACAAAATACTGAAGAAAATATTTGTGAGCTACAAAAAATGTATTTTTTGCCAGTAGCCCGTGGGCAAGGTTTTGCATCAAAAATAATGGAGATGTGTTTGCAAGCAGCCAAAGATTTTGGCTACGAAAAATGTTATCTCGAAACCATGCCTTATATGGAAGCTGCACAAAATTTATACAAAAAAGTAGGTTTTACATATTTAGATAAACCAATGGGAGATACTGGCCACAACTCATGCCCTGTGTGGATGATAAAGGATTTGAAATGATATAAAATTAAACAATTTTCATTTACGAAAAACACAACCCTTGAGCCTTTATCATTCTCACATAACATCTGCCACAAAAATAATTGAAACCGCAAAAGAAGGCGAACCATTGGCGCATCATTTAAAAAAAACTTTTGCATCCAATAAAAAATTTGGCTCTAAGGATAGAAAAAATATTGCATCGCTTTGTTATAATTTTTATAGAATTGGAAATGCAATAAAAAACAAAACCATTGAAGAAAGAATATTAGCCGCTACATTTTTATGCAACAATACGAGTAAAGATTTGTTGGCTGCGCTTGCACCAGATTATAATGCGCAAATAAAATTATCTGTAGAAAAAAAATGTGCACTATTAAAAATAAATACAAAACATATTTTCCCATTTGAAAATGAAGTGGGAGATGAAATTAATAAAACTTCTTTTGCATATTCATTTTTAAAACAACCATTATTTTTTGTACGCATACGTCCCCTAAAAATGGAAGAAGTGTTAGAAAAATTAGTAACAGCAAACGTATCCTTCGAAGAAATAAATACTTCTTGCCTAGCCTTACCACAAGGCACCAAGCTAGAAGAATTATTTTTGCTCAACAAAGAAGTAGTAGTACAAGACAGAAACTCGCAGCAAGTTTTTAATTATTTACAAAAGTCGGAAGTGTTTTTAGCAAAAGATTCTGTAGTTTGGGATTGCTGTGCAGCAAGCGGTGGCAAATCTATTTTGCTGTACGACATGCTACATGGGCATGTGGATTTGCATGTGTCTGATGTGCGTGCGCATATGCTAAACAATTTACGTACTCGTTTTAAAGAAGCGGGTATAAAAAATTATCATGCATTCACATCAGATTTAATGAGTGACTCTAAAACACTTCCAGAAAAAAAATATGACATTATCTTGTGCGATGCGCCATGCACAGGCAGCGGCACTTGGGCTCGTACGCCTGAGCAATTGGCTTTTTTTAATGCAAAAAAAATAGCCGACTTTGTTGGTATGCAAAAAAAAATTGCTTCCACTGGTATTAAACATTTAAAAGAAAAAGGATTGTTTTTTTACATTACTTGCTCTGCTTTCAAAAAAGAAAATGAAGAAGTGGTTATGTATTTAAAAGAAAAATTCCATTTGCAAGTATTGCAAATGGAATATCTAAAAGGTTACGATGTGCAGGCCGATACTATGTTTGTAGCAGTATTATCTTATTAACGTTTTACTATTCTTTTTACAAAATCAACTTTACCATCTACAAAAACCGATACATAATAAACTCCTGCCGACAATTTGCTCATAGGAATAAAATATGTGAATGGCGAAGCAGATTGCTGGCTACTTGTAAAATAAATGCTCTGCCCAATCATATTGTGTATTGATATGTCTATTTTAGCAGCTACATTTTTAAAAACTTTTATTTTCAAAATATCTATTACAGGATTAGGCAACATTGTAATACCCAAAACAGGGCAAAGCGATTGGTCATTTGTAACTGTTACTAATGCCGTATCTGCACAACCAAAAGTATTTGATACAATGAGTTGATAAACTCCAGCAACAGATATCGATGTAGGATTAGGAACAGAAATTCCATTCAATTTCCAAATGCTATTTAAACCTGTAGTTACAAAAACGGTAGATAAATTTACACTAGAATCTGTACATTTATTCATACTCTTATCTGCCCCAATATTTATATTCGTTGAAGAATTTACGTTAACCACAGCTGTATCTGCACAGCCTATTGCATTACTAACTATTAATTGATAAGCGCCTGAAGTTACAACTGCTGTTGGGTTTGTAACATTGGTTCCATTTATTGTCCACGCTAAATTTGTAAAGCCTGTAGTAATAAATTGTGTTGTAAGATCTACAGCATTATTATCACATTTTGAAATAATTTTATCTATCCCTAAATTTGGCTTTGCAGGAAAGTTTATAGTTAATGAATCTAAATAAAAACTAGTATCAGTAGCAATATCAAGTCTCATTCTATAAGATACATTACTACCATTAAGAACAGATAAATCATCAGTAAAACTTACATTTTTATTTGTGAAATTTCCTGTGCCCAATATTGTTTTAAAATTACTGTACGTAGTTTGTGATGATAGTTTTCTTTCTACAATTATTGTCATACTGTTATCATGTTTTACATTTAATAAAACACTTGCTGCGCAATTTGCCGTGGCATAATTTTGTGTGTAAGATTTTTTTAAAAATATAGCAAAAGATTTTTTCATATCTGGTATTCCATATCCAACCCTATCATCGGGCGTTGTATATTTTGTTGCAGATTTTTGCATAGCATCTAAAATTGCCATGTTGTTAAACTCAGGAAAAGCTTGCCACAAGCAGGTTGTAAGCCCAGCCATATTTGGCGTAGCAAAAGAAGTGCCGTTTCCAAATACTGGCAGCCCTGTGCTTGGGCTCGCTATTACAGCAGCCCTACCAACTGCAGCAAGGTTAGGTTTTATTCGGCCATTGCTACTTGGGCCATAACTACTAAAACTAGCTATTACAGCAAGTGTATCTACAGCGCCTACAGTCATTACACTATCTGCATCGCCAGGTGTAGCAATATAATGCCAAGCACCATTTCCATCATTACCAGCAGCTATTACAGGAAGCATACCTTTTTTTGCAGCAATGTCGGATGCTATAGCACTCATAGTTGTGTTGCCATCCATATTGGCATAAGTATAATTTTGTGAAGCAAAATCAAATGTATTATAACCTAAAGAAATCGTACACACATCTACACCAATACTATCTGCTCTTTCGTACCCAGCAGCTAAATTGTGTTCCTCTATTCTTGTTTCACTTGCTACATCTTCTGTGCGAAATAAACAAAAATTAGCCTTTGGTGCTGTTCCTACAAAAACACCTGGCATGTTTGCCCCAATGGTGCTAAGGCAATTCATACCATGCGAATTATCTTCATCTACACTAGCATTGTTGGCTACAAAATCCCAAGTATTTATTATTTGATTGCTGTTGCGAATACTATCAAAAGTTGGAAGGCTTAAGTAATGAAAAAAACCTGCATCCAAAACACTTATCTGCATTCCCTCTCCTCTAAAACCATGGTTGTGCAAAAACTCTCCTTGGTGTATATGCACTTGCCCGTTCGATTTTCCGTAGCTAAATACATTTGCTGTTGTTGCATCAACTAAAGAAGATGTTGAATTCGTATTGGGAATTGGACTGTCAATAGCCGCATCTAAAATTTTATTTACAGGCTCGCCAGCATTTACTCCACCAGTACGAGATGCCACAGCTACAGCACTTACCACAAAAGGAAAGTTATTTATTTTTGCTAGTGCAGTGGCATCTGTGGTTTGTATGGTTACTTGGTTAAGCCATTTAGATGTATTTAAAATATTTACCACTCCTGCTAATCTTACACTATCAACATATCTTGGAGTAACAGGAAGATCCAAACTATCTATAGCAATATTGTAACGAACCCTGCGCTGTAAGGCACGAGGGCCAAGGTACGCAGAAGGATTTGCAATTGAAAAAGGGTTAGTTCCCTTGTCTTTAAATTTGATGATGTAGCGGGTTTGAGCATTTAGGTTACCAAAAGTTATGATGGATAGAATTAATAATATGGATTTCATGTTTCTTTTTTAATGTTCAATAATCAATGTTCAATGTTCAAATTTTTTAAAGCAAGCTTTGTTATATTTTATCAAGGCTTAAAAATATACAGAAGTTGTGATTACATTTTCTTTGTTTTATTTTCTTTGTTATTTTTTGTTGTAATAATACTTTTTGCAATAACAGCTATTAGCTCTTCTGTTTCTTTATAAATATCATCTAGTTTTTTTATTGGCTTTATAAATTCTTTTTTTATAATAACTTTCAATGCTGTTCTACATTCTTTCGACTCTTTCAAAACCACGCCCATTTTATGTATAAAATCATTAGTAGATTCTGCTGCTTGCGCTTCTCCGTAATTAAAGGTAGGAGAATGACAAGCTCTAATTAATTGTCCTGCTAAATAATTCCCTGCCCTATTATTTGGTAATGCATCTACCACATCTATCATTCTGCAAGTAAAATTTACCAATCTATCTTCTAAATCGTATATTTTTTCTGCCATAAAAACAATTAACTTATAGAATTTTTTAAGTAATCTATTTTAGCTTAAACTTGCAACCTTAAAATTTGAACATTGAAAATTGAACATTGATTATTGAGCATTTTTCTTTAAAAAATAATTCTTAATTTAGTCAACCTTCAACTTCTTAATACGCCCACTTCACCCATGTAGCTCCCCAAGTAAAACCACCACCAAAAGCAGCCAATATTAAATTGTCGCCTTTTTTTAATTTGCTTTCCCATTCCCACAAACAAAGCGGAATAGTGCCTGCTGTAGTATTGCCATATTTTTCAATATTTATCATCACTTTTTCTTTAGGAATACCAGCTCTATTTGCAGTAGCATCTATTATGCGCAAATTTGCTTGGTGCGGCACAAGCCATGCAATATCATCACCAGTCAAATTATTTCTTTCCATTAATTCGTAACTCACATCTGCCATTCCTTTAACGGCAAATTTAAAAACAGATTGTCCTTCTTGATAGATATAATGTTCTTTAGCCAATACGGTTTCTACACTTGCAGGTTTTACTGAACCGCCAGCTTTCATGTGTAAAAAATTACGACCACTACCGTCACTTTTAAGAATACTATCTTTTACACCATTATCGTCGGTGGAAGCTTCAAGCAAAACAGCCCCAGCACCATCACCAAAAATTACACATGTAGTTCTATCTGTATAATCAACAATAGCGCTCATTTTATCGGCACCTACAATAATTACTTTTTTGTATCTGCCACTTTCTATAAAAGCCGCACCAGTTGTCAATGCAAAAAGAAAGCCAGAACATGCAGCATTCACATCAAAACTTAATACATTTTTTATACCAACTTTATCGCAAATAATATTTGCGGTAGCCGGAAAAGTCATATCTGGTGTAACGGTTGCACAAATCAAACAATCAATTTCATCGGGCGAAATGCCTTTTTTCTTCAATAAGTCATTTACAGCGCCAACTCCTAAATCACTACTTCCAAGTCCCTCACCCTTCAAAATTCTTCTTTCGTCTATCCCAGTTCGAGATTTTATCCACTCATCATTGGTATCCACCATGGTTTCTAATATCTTATTTGTGAGCTTATACTCTGGTAGATAGCCACCTACGCCAGTAATTGCCGCTGTAATTTTATCCATTCTAAGGTTTATTTGTTAAATCTAATTGGGTTAATTTGCTGTAAATATAAATCAAATGAGTTTGATGTAGAATTTAGTGGCAATTAAAAGGAAAATTTCGTATTTTCGCCGTAGATATTTTTAGAGAATTTATGTATGCATACCTGAGAGGAAAATTTACGTATAAAAGTGCTGCACAGGTTTATGTGGATGTAAATGGAGTAGGATATGAAGTAAACATTACACTTAATACCTATACGGCCATACAAAGTTTGGAAGAAGGTAAATTATTTACCTATCTTCAAGTAAAGGAAGATGCGCATACATTATATGGTTTTTTTGATAAGGAAGAAAAGGATATGTTTGTGCTGTTGATTAGCGTTTCGGGTGTTGGTGCAGCTACTGCTCGAATGATGTTATCATCATTAAGGCCAGATGAAGTAACCAACGCAATAGCTACCAATAATGTACGTTTAATAGAAAGTGTAAAGGGAATTGGAAAAAAAACTGCGGAGCGTTTGGTGCTAGAGTTGAAAGATAAAGTAGGAACAAAATCTGGAGATACAAGCAGCCAATCGTGGGAGAAAGGAGTCTTTACCATGGAAAGAGATGCAGTGAATGCTTTATTTGCACTTGGAATAGCACAAAAACAAGCCGAGCAATCGGTTAAAAAAATACTAACAACAGAACCAGACATTTCTACATTAGAAGAACTGATAAAAAAAGCCCTTAAAGCCATTTGAGACTAGATTTACGTTAACTTATTATCTTAATGCTGCTTCTCCGAAAAATTACTTTCATTTTGCTTGCTTGTTGTGCAGTGCCCGCTATATTGTCTATGACAATAGCTGAGTACAACCCAACAACAACATTTGATGCCACGAAAAATATTATTGACACACCTCCTCCAGTTGTGCACTATCCAATTAATGATACAAGAGGCGATGCAGTCTCTGCCAATAATAGAGGTACATTCTATTTAAACAATCCTACCAATGTAAATGACTCTGTTGTTTACAATGCGAGCACTCGTACATATACTGTGTATGAGAAAGTAGGCAATAGATATTATCGTACACCAACTACTTACTCCTTTGATGAATATTGGGCTTTGCGAAATAAGCAGGCCGAAGTAGATTATTTTAAAAAACGTGCTAATACTACCAGTTTATTAAACAGGGGTAAATTAATAAAGCCAAAACTTTCTTTATCTGATAATTTATTTAATAGATTGTTTGGTACTGGAAAAATAGATATTACACCACAAGGAAGTGTTGATGTTACGGTGGGTTACCAAGGCCAAAAAATTGATAACCCTACATTGCCAGAGCGTGCAAGAAAAAATGGCGGATTAGATTTTGCAATTGCGGCTCAGCTAAATGTAAATGCAAGTATTGGCGATAAGCTTAAATTTCCAATAAATTATAACACACTTGCCAATTTTAATTTAGACAATCAAATAAAACTAGATTATACTGGCAAGGATGATGATATCATAAAAAGATTTGAAGCTGGTACAGTAAGTTTTGCATCTAAAGGAACGTTGATACCTGGTGCACAACAATTATTTGGATTGAAAACCCAATTTCAATTTGGTAAATTATTTATTACAAGTATTCTTGCCAATCAAAAATCGCAAAGACAAAGTGTAAACTTACAAGGTGGTTCTGCGGCGCAAACTTTTGAAATAAAAGGCGATGAATACGAAGAAAACAGACACTTTTTATTGTCGCAATATTTTGTTGACAACTACAACAAATCCATGAAAAATGCACCAGCCATTACAACGCCTGTGCAAATTTTAAAATTGCAAGTATGGGTTACCAATAGAAATGGAGTAACTACCGAAACGAGAGATGTAGTGGGTTTGATGGATTTAGCGGAACAAAAACCTTTTTTACAACCTCCTACAATCAATGTTGTGACTTCGGCTCTTATTCCAACTAATATTACAAACGATTTATTAAAAAACATAAGAAACTTACCCGATGCTCGTAACCCTGCATCTATTTATGACAAATTAACAAATGTACTTTTTCTTAGCCCTGTACAAGATTTTGAAAAAACATTTGCCAGAAAATTAGATGCAAGTTCATATACTTTTAACCCACAACTTGGTACACTTTCACTCAGTTCACCATTACAAACAGATGAAGTATTGGGTGTAGCATATCAATATTCTTACAACGGAAAAATATTTCAAGTGGGAGAATTTTCTGAAGATGTACCACCAGATAGTAGTACTGCTACGCAAAAAGTTTTATTCTTAAAATTATTAAAGGCAACATCGCAGCGTGTGAATTTACCTCTCTGGAAATTGATGATGAAGAATGTGTATTCTGTTGGATATGGTTCTTTAACTAGAGAAGATTTTAAGCTAGATGTATTATACGAACAGCCAGGGCTTGGTGCAAAACGTTATGTACCTTTTGGAAATAAAAATCAAGGAACGCCAATAATTTCTTTAATAAATTTAGATAGGTTAAATAGTCAAAATGACCCGCAGCCCGATGGTGTGTTTGATTATATAGATAGTTTTACGGTAATCTCACAATATAGCAGAGTTGTTTTTCCTGTGCTCGAACCTTTTGGTAGAGACCTTGCTCCCCAATTGTATATAGGCACTCCACCAGCTACCATTGGCGATACATTGTTTTATGCATTGTACGATTCTATTAAAGCAGTAGCACAGCAATATCCTAATCAAAATAGATTTGTACTAAAGGGCTCAGCAAAAACATCGGGCTCTGGCGACATTAGTATTGGATACAATATACCAAAAGGCTCTGTGTCTGTAACTGCGGGTGGGCGTGCTTTACAAGAAGGATTAGATTATGATATTAATTATGATTTAGGAACAATTAAAGTAATAAACCCTGCTATTTTAAATGCAGGATTGCCGGTGCAAGTAAATTTTGAAAACAACGCTTCATTTGGTTTACAGCAACGATCTTTTATGGGTTTGCGTTTAGATTATTTACTAAAAAATACTGCCAAAACACAAATTGCGCTTGGCGCCACGGCAGTAAGATTGAGTGAAAGACCTTTCTTTTCTAAAGTAAATCTTGGAGAAGACCCTATAAAAAATTCGATGTACGGTATAGATGTAAACTTGAAAAAAGATTTACCTCGCCTTTCTAAATGGTTAGATAAATTACCATTTTATTCTACCACTGCACCATCATCAATAAATGCATATGTAGAAGCAGCTATGCTAAAACCAGGGCATGCATCGCAAATTGGAAAGGGAGCAGATGGAGCAATTTATATTGATGATTTTGAAGGAAGCAAATCGGGTATTGATTTGCGTTTCCCTTCTACTGCTTGGGGATTATCTTCCACGCCTGAGGGAGCAGTGGATATTCATTCTACAACTCCAAACCTACCTTTGTTTCCAGAAGCAAGTGGACCAGGTTCTAGTAACAATTTAAACTATGGGAAAAATCGTGCTAAAATAGCATGGTATCAAGTAGAACAAGTATTGCAACAATATAGAGCAAATACAAATCCTATTACAGATCCAAATTTATTGAGCGATCCAAGAGTAAGACCTGTATATCAAAAAGAAATTTTTCCACAAAGAACAACAGGTTTTGGTGAAAGCCAATTGCAAACATTTGATCTTGCTTATTATCCAAAAGAAAGGGGACCATATAATTTTGATGATGGAGTAGGGAGTGTAGATACGCAAGGCAATTTGCTAGATCCCAAAAAAAGATTTGGAGGTATTCAAAGAAATATAGACCAAACAGATTTTGAAACCGCCAATATAGAATTTATAGAAACATGGATACAAGATCCTTTTATAAATAATCCTTCATCTAATGGTGGTAAATTATATTTTAACCTTGGCAACATATCAGAAGATGTTTTAAAAGATGGGCAACGTTTTTATGAAAATGGATTGCCAACACCAAATGCTCCTGCTCCTGTAAACAATAGCGTGTGGGGGCGTGTACCAACAAATTCTATACAAGTAACCAATGCATTTACCAATAATCCCGACGATAGAAAATACCAAGATGTGGGATTTGATGGATTGAGCGATACTGCCGAAGTAAGGGTAAGGCAAACATATCTAAATAATTTGCGTACAAATTTTGGTCCTAGTTCTGCCATTTATCAAAAAGCTTTGCAAGATCCTTCAAGCGATGATTATAAAAATTACAGAAACGATAATTTTGGACCAACAGATGGCATTCTTGCCCGCTACAAAAATTTTAATAATACCGAAGGTAATTCGCCAATAGACAATGGGGGGCAGTTTACATCTGCAGCTACATTGTACCCCGATGCAGAGGATTTTAACCGTGATAATAGTATGAACCCAGTAGAAGAGTATTATCAATATTCGGTACAGCTTTTGCCAAAGAATGATATAAGAATGGCAGTTGGGCAAAACTATATTGTAGATAAAAAAGTAGTTTCTGTAGCCTTGCCAAATGGTACTACAAGAAATGAAACTTGGTATCAACTTCGTATTCCAATAAGTGTTTATGATAAAAAAATTGGTAACATTCCAGATTTTAAATCTATCAGATTTATAAGAATGTTTATGACTGGTTTTGAAGACACAACTGTTGTTCGTTTTGGTACATTGCAGCTTACCAGAAATATTTGGAGAAAGTATAAATATAAAATAGATGGTACTGGTATTTTTAGTCCTGCTACAACATCGGATTTTAATATAGCGGCTGTAAATATAGAAGAAAATGACACTAGGGTTCCATTGCCTTATCGTACACCAAAAGATATTCAAAGGCAACAAACATTAAGCAACAATGGTGTAAATCTTTTACAAAATGAACAAGCTATGTCTTTGCAATTTTGTAATTTAAAAACTGGAGATGCTAAAGGTGTTTTTCAAACATTTGGCAACAAAGATTTAAGGCAGTTTAAAAAACTGAGAATGTATGTACACTCCGAAAACTCTGTAAAGGTAGGTGCAAGATTAAAAGATAAGGATCTGACAGCTGTAATACGTATGGGTACCGATTTTACAAATAATTATTACGAGGTAAGAATACCACTCTATAATACAAAGCTAGATGCAGCTACTACAAAAGGTGCAGATACTGATGAATATAATGATAGTTTATGGAATCCTTTAAACGGTTTAGATTTAGATTTAACAGCACTTACTACAATTAAACAGGATCGAAATTTATCTCCAAATCCGGTTAATCAATTGTATAGTGTTGTACAAGCAAGCGGACAAACATATGCTGTAATGGGTAATCCTAACCTTGGTGAAATAAAAGGAATGTTGCTAGGTGTTGAAAATACAAATGCTCCTATAGCAGCATG
>JAYSOC010000252.1:0-4404 GCA_043723285.1 Ferruginibacter sp.
TGCCTTTTTGCTGTCCAATAATCATTACCGTTTCTCCATCAAGTTGTGCAAAACCACCCACCATAGCTTTATCATCCTTTACATTTCTATCGCCATGTAGTTCTATAAATGATGTACACATTTTTTCTATGTACTTTAGGGTGTAAGGTCTATCTGGGTGGCGGCTCATTTGTACACGCTGCCATGGTGTAAGGTTATGGGTTATGGTTCTTTTTGTTTCTTCCACTCTTTCTTCTAGCATACTAATTGCACTGCTCATGTCTGTAGCAGATTTATCTTGTGTTGTAGCTAGTTGTTCTATTTGATCGTATAGTTCTTTAAGTGGCTTTTCAAACTCTAGAAATTGCCTGTTTTTTAGTTGTGGCATAGTATTTTTTATCTAAAATATATAGTTAGTAATGTAATATAATTTGTAAAAGTAGTAGTTACAAGTATTTTTATAAACTTTTGTTTATAAAAAATTAAAATCCCTATCTTTGCAATCCGAAAAACGGGATATTACTGTTTTTTAGGGCCAACGGGTTGGTAGTTCAGTTGGTTAGAATGCTGCCCTGTCACGGCAGAGGTCGCGGGTTCGAGTCCCGTCCAGCCCGCTTTTAAAACACAAAACCCGCTATTTTTGCGGGTTTTGTGTTTATTGTCTTATTTAACTTGTAAATCTTAGTTTTATAAATTTTAAAAAATTGGGGTTTAAATTTTTTATGGCTATAAAATAGTCAACTCTTTTTTATAAATATTCTCTCCAAAAATTTTGTTATTGGGTTTTAACAATTGCTCATGACATTTTATTGCCATTTTTTTGTTCCTGATACAATCATCCTATTAAAAATATAGCCCTCATTTTTTACAAAACTTACAAGCGCAGCACCAACTTTTGCTTTAATATCTTGTCTTTTTGAGTCATAAATATTTGAATATTTAAACCTTCTTTTATTCCAAAATGGACATTATTTGCATTGTCTTTTTTTATTTTGAGCTTTTCTACTTGCACTTAAGTTTGTTATTACAAAAAACATTAAAATAAATCTATACTTCTAATATTTTTTATTGTGAAATATATTATCACTATGCAAAGGTGGTTTAGATATAATCAATGCACATTACACAATTAAAAAAGTTTTATACTAATCACAGTTAGTGATATAATATTTTTTTTTAGAGCCTAATTTGTTTACGCTACATTTGGATGCATCCTAATAATTCACAATGGGGATATAAAAAAAGCGATAACATTTTTCAACGTTATCGCTATTTTATTTCGAAAAAATAACTTTTATTTTTTAATCCGTATATCTATGCCCTGCAGTTACCCAATTAGTAATTAAAAATTTTTCTGCGGCTGTTAGACCAGGTAAAGGTACTATTGGCATTCTTATTAATGTGCCTGTTACACATGAGCCATTTATCTGACTCCAATTTGTAACAATACTACAATCTGCATCAAAATTATAACCTGCGGTAGATTGTCCATTTAAATGGCAACCTCCACCTCCACATTTTGCTGTTATTAATGAACGTACAGGTGCAAAAGTTGGACCTTGTGCAACTAAACCGACTACAATAGATTTTGTATTGGTACAACCATTAGCATCTTTTGCACCAATTGTATAAGTACCCGCTGCTAATGCAGAAAAAATGTTACTTGCTTGGTAAGTCCCTCCATTGCTATTGTAAGTAAATCCAGTAGAACCAGTTGCAGTAATGGTAATGCTTCCGCTATTTGTAGTAAGGCATGGAATATTATTTACTACAACTTGGTTTATTACAATATTCACATTAGTACATGGATTAACTGCCGTTACTGTTACAGCTTTTGTACCTAAGCAACCTATTGTACTTTTTGCAGTTATGGTATAAGTGCCAGCTGCAAGACTACTAAAAGTACCACTTGCTTGGTAAGCTCCATTATTTAAACTATAAGTAAAACCAATACCACCAATTGCAGTAGCTGTTATACTTCCGTTTGCTAAACCAGTTGTTGGATCTACTTGTGTTGTTGATACAGTAACAATAACTCCTAAACATGGGTCTATAGCTACGAGTGTAACAACCAACGAGCCTAAGCAACCATTAGAATTTTTTGCAGTAATTGTATATGAACCAGCTGCAAGATTACTAAAAGTACCACTCGCTTGAAAAGCTCCGTTATTTATACTGTATGTAAAACCTGTACCACCAGTTGCTGTTGCAGTAATGATTCCATTTGCATTGCCAATTGTAGGAGCCACTTGTGTTGAAGTAACCGCTACTGTGATGCCTGCACATGGATTTGTAGAACCAAGTGCTACTTGTACAACTCCTGTACAACCATTTATATTTTTTGCAGTTACTGTATAATTGCCAGTAGCCAAGCCAGTAAATATATTTGATGCTTGATATGCTCCACCATTTATACTATATGTAAAACCTGTGCTGCCACTTGCGGTTGTAGTAATGGTACCATTTGCTTGCCCAGAAGTTGGATTTACTTGTGTAGTTGTTACAACAATGGTTACGCCTGCACAAGGATTTACTGTAGTTAAAGTTGCTTGTGTAACACCAACACATCCAGTTGCATTTTTTGCAGTTATGGTATAACTACCAGCAGCAAGATTAATAAAAGTCCCACTTGGTTGATAAGCTCCGTTATTTAAACTATAAGTAAAACCAGTGCCGCCAGTTGCAGCTGCAACAATGCTTCCGTTGCCTGCAATAAGCGACCGACACATAGTTAGAGAAAACATACTCGAATTAAATGCTTACAAAAAAACATACTGCTTGGAAAAAGAATAGAAAACTTGGAGACGTTTATGGAGGGAGAACTTTTCCTAAAATTGCTGACAAAATATTTAACAGACAGCACAATTTAACAGCTCCAACTTCAAGAGACGAAACACCAATTTATATTCTCGAAAATGCTTCAAGAGACTTTTATTTTCCTGTTACAATTGACGAAATTAAATTGACGCTTGCAAAACTACCAAAAGAACACACAGAACATTTGACACACATTTTGTTACAGAAAATCAAAAAAACAGACTACTTAAATGGCGATACCTTTCAAGGGTGCTTTATTTGCGGAAACAAGGTTTATTTAATAGTTCTAAACCCTTTTCCAACTGACAACAAAATGCGTTTTGGTAAGACAAAACCTGAAAATAAAAATCTTAATTATTATAAAAAATATAGTACAGACTTGCAACAAGACGAAAATGGTTGGTTTTTACAATGGACAGAACAAACCATTAAAGACTATTATTTGAATGACCTTTTACTTCACGAAATTGGACATTCGGTTGACAGTTTTTATAAGCGGTATTGGAGTATTGCGACTAAAAATAAAAGTGAGAATTTTGCTAAGAACTTTGTTGCAATTTGGAGCAATAAAACAAGAGAAAAGTTTGACGAATAGAATTACTGCAGGCAACAAGGCGTTTTGTGCAAGTGTGGCGGAAGGAAGCCCAATGGGCAGCGGTTCGCTCTTGGGCTGTGGTTCGGGCAGAAGTTTTTCAAATGAGCTTTTGTACTTTTCATTTTTCTTCATATCTTTATTCAGCATTTGTTCCGGGCTGACAAATTTCAAATTCCACACCTGCACAAAGCGCTACCGTTGGTTTGCCCAGTTGTTGGCTGCACCAGAGTTGTAGTTAATAAAACAGTTATACCAGCACATGGATCTATAGCACCTACAGTTACTTGCGGCGATAATCCTATACAACCTGCTGCGCTTTTTGCAGCCACAGTATAATTTCCTCCTGGCAAATTTGAAAACATAGGGCTTGCTTGAAATGGACCGCCATTTATACTATATGTTAAACCCAATGCACCAGTAGCAGTTGCTGTTATAGAGCCATTTGCAAGGCCCGCTGTTGCATCTACTTTAACTGTAGTTACAGTAATGGTAACACCTGCACAAGGGTCGATAGTGCCAATTGTAATTTCCAAAGAATCTATACAACCTAAAGAATTTTTTCCTTTAATTTTATTTACCGACAAAGGCGCTAAACCAGAGTAAGTGGCTACGTTTGTGTAAGGAGAACCATTTAAACTAAATACAAAATCTTTTCCGCCAGATGCAGTAACAGTAATGCTTCCATTATTAGTGTTTGAAGTAGCATCTGTTTTGCTTGCAGCAATTTTAAAATTTACATCGGCACAAGTTTCTTGGGGGAACGGAAGTTCGTGCCTACAATTCATTATCAAAAAAGATAGCAGAATCATAGAAAGCAGCGATATAATTTTCATTTTTTTCATGGGAGATTTGTTTGCAGTGAGATTTTATTTTAATAAACAATTATAATGCTAAAATTTTTTTATTAAAATATAAGTAACTATTCAGTCCCAAATTTAGCCTTCCTACATTGATTATTCATTTTTATTTATTTCTATATTTTGAATATTGCCTACATAAGGCCTTGTTTTAAA
>JAYSOC010000253.1:0-4402 GCA_043723285.1 Ferruginibacter sp.
GATGTAAATGGCATAAACATTCGTGCCATAAAAGAGCATTTGGCAAAAGATGCACCAGTCGTTATTGGCATGATGGTAGGCGGCTCATTTATGCAAGGCATGTTGGGGCAAAAAGTTTGGCATCCAAACGCCGATGATAGAGATATGACCGGCTTTGGCGGACATGCCATGTGTGTGATTGGTTACGACGATAGGATAGAAGGTGGCGCATTTCAGATTATGAATAGTTGGGGAACAGAGTGGGGGCAAAACGGTCTTGCGTTTGTGCGCTATCAAGATTTTAAAACTTTTGTAAGAGAAGCATATGGTTTAGATCCGCTACCAAAAAGAGGCGCAGCTCTTAATCTTCCTTTCGAAGCAAGTGTAGGTTTGTTTAATCCCGAAACTCGTACAAACGTAGCACTAAAATCTGCTGGTGGTAATTTATTTAAAACCGTTTCGCCAATAAAAAAAGGGTCTAAATTTAAAATAGAAATTAAAAATGTGGTGGAGTGTTACATTTATATTTTTACGCCAGATGTAGCAGGAAAAAGTACGGTATTATTTCCTTACAAGCCCGCACACTCCCCATACTGCGGCATTACTGGCTTTCGCCTTTTTCCACGTAAAGAATCTATACAAGCAGATGAAGTGGGCAATAAAGAAGAAATGGGAGTAGTAGTAAGCAAAACACAATTGGATTATAATGCACTAAACGCTTCTATAAATGCTAGTACAAAACCAGATTTTGCAAGCAAATTAAACGATGCAGTAGCAGCAAATGCTATTGCAAACGTGAGTTACAACAACGGAGCAAATGGCAGCATGAATTTTAAAAGCACTGGCGATGCAAAAAATATTGTGGCATGTGTGGTAGAGATAGATAAGCAGTAAGAAAGATAAAAGTATATAGTATTGAGTATTTAGATGGCGCTTCAAAATGACAAGTGCTTTTTAAATACTCAATTCTTTTTTAGGAGCATGAACAGAAACCTATGGTCAGCATTGGTTTCCGGCTATTCGCTACAATATTTTTTTTCTCCCGCCTAATGCGGGATCAAAAAATATTTTCGCTTCTATCCGGGCTATGCTCAGCGGTAGAAATTCTGTTGGGCTTTTATTATGCAATTTGATAATTGCCTAGTATTGCAATGTCGTTAAGTTAATTTTATGATGTGCTGGGTGGGGACACCCAGCACTAAACTTAAACTCATTCGGGCATAGCCAATTTTTTTTATACTTTACTTTTACATGATTCATCATTCATATTTCATCATTCATAATTTCTATATTCCCCTTAAAAATCTTTCATTATTTTTGCCCACATGAACATTGCTTCCTACATAGACCACACCATTTTAAAACCTACCACTTTAATAGCTGATGTAGAGCAACTTTGCAACGAAGCCATCCAAAATAATTTTGCCGCAGTTTGTGTACCACCATTATTTGTAAAAAAAGCAAAAACACTTTGCGCAAATACCAATATAAAAATAGCAACGGTTATTGGTTTTCCATTTGGCTATAGTGCCGTAGAAGCAAAATTGGCAGAAATTTTATTGGCCATTGTAGATGGTGCAGATGAACAAGATATGGTAATAAACATTGCAGCACTTAAAAACAACGATTGGCAGTACCTAGCGCAAGAGCTTAATCATGTAATGACCGTTGTGCGAAATAAACAAAAAACCATAAAAATAATTATAGAAAGCGGCATACTTACCGATGAAGAAATTATAAAATGCTGCGATTTGTATGGCATTGCTGGGGTTGATTTTATAGTCACATCTACAGGATATACCGAAAAAGGAGCATCTGTGCACGCTGTTAAACTTATGCGAAAACACTTGGCTGACCCTATAAAAATAAAAGCTAACGGCGGCATTCGTACATTTGCACTTGCTAAAGAATTAATAGATGCTGGTGCAGATAGAATTGGTAGCAGTAACAGCATGGTAATTTTAGCAGAAAGTAAATTGTAAAATAAATTAGGAACAATTTTTGAATAACTCCTTACACTCAAAATAAATATATGAAGATTGTTTTTTTATCGATTATTATCAGTGCATTTTTTTGTACTGCAAATGCCCAAACTGCATTAGACACAAGCGCTGCAGGTTCATCTGTTATAATACAAGATGCAAGAATAGAAATACTTGGCGAAAAATTGCAAGACCACAATGCAGCTATAGCTGCAAGTAATGCTGCTAGCGGAACTCCTACCGCTAAAGCAACCATTACCACTACTAGTACAGGTATTGTGCTTACTCAAGGCTATCGTTTAATGGTTATAAGTACAAGCGATAGAGATATGGCCATGAAAGTGCGTGCAAGATTGTTGCAAACATTTCCTGATCAAAAATTATACATGGAATTTCAAATGCCCAATACTAAAATACGTTTTGGAAATTTTTTAGATAGAGGACAAGCCGATAGAGTGCGCAAACAAATTATGGGAATGAAAATTGTAACCAATAATATTTATGTAGTGCCTTGTACTGTAGAAATGAAAGTAGAGAAAAAGATAACGAAAGAAGTAGATGCGGATGAGGCAGCAAAAGACAAGAAAAAAGAAAAAGGCAAAGGTAAATAATTATATTTTTAACCCTTCAACATGGATTGAAAGGATGCCAACTTTATAAAAGTTGGCATCTTTTCAATCCAAAACCTTCAATCCAAAACAGTGTTACAAAAAATAAAATTACTTTCTGCAGCTTATAAAGATGAGTTTATAAAAATTCGTCAACATATACATGCCAACCCTGAGCTTAGTTATGAAGAGTTTGAAACCTCAAAATTTATACAAGCAAAACTTACGGAATGGGGCATACCTTTTACAGTAATGGCTACAACAGGTGTAGTTGGTTTAATAAAAGGAAAAAATGCTGATGAAAGAATTGTAGCCTTGCGTGCAGATATGGATGCATTGCCAATTACTGAACTGAATGATGTGCCATATAAATCTACAAAAGCAGGTGTAATGCATGCATGCGGGCACGATGTACATACTACATGCTTGCTTGGTGCAGCAAAAATATTAAACGAAACAAAAGACGAATGGACAGGCACTGTGAAATTAATTTTCCAACCCGGCGAAGAAAAAAACCCTGGTGGTGCAAGTTTACTAATTAAAGAACATGTATTAGAAAACCCAGCGCCACAAAAAATATTTGCATTGCATGTACACTCTGGCTTACAAGTAGGAGAGTTTAGTTTTAGAGGCGGTATGGTTATGGCCAGTGCCGATGAAATTTATATAACCATCAAAGCAAATGGCGGACACGCTGCGGCACCACATTTAACTGCCGACATTATACTTATTGCATCGCAATTGGTGGTAAGCCTGCAACAAATTGTAAGTAGAAATAATAATCCATTTAATCCCTCGGTGCTTTCTATTACATCTATACAAGGTGGCAATGCTACAAATGTTATTCCTAGCGAAGTAAAGCTGATGGGCACTTTTAGAGCTATGAACGAAGAGTGGCGTTTTAAAGCACACCAACTTATAAAAACACAAACAGAGTTGTTGGTAAAAGCACTCGGTGGCGATGTGGATATTAGAATAGATGTAGGTTATCCATTTGTAAAAAATGATGAAACACTTAGCGCCGCTGCTAGAATACTGGCAGAAGAATATGCAGGAGAAAAAAACGTTTCGGAAACAGAACTACGCATGGGTGCCGAAGATTTTGCATATTATTCTCAACTAATACCAGCATGTTTTTTTAGACTCGGTATTGGTAACATTGCAAAAGGTATTACCGTTGGTGTACATACTCCCATTTTTAATATAGATGAAGATGGGATAGCGCACGGCATTGGTATGATGGCTTGGCTGGGAATGAAGGGCTAAATATTATTGTATTATTTTGTTTTTGCGGCAAATTCTTTTAGAAATATTAATCTACGTTTATTTGAAGCATATAATTTATCTTCCGTTTCGGTTGGGTATTTTTTCAACACCCATTTTTCAAAAACTTTTTCTTTCGCTTTTAGTTCTAGTAAGTATTTTCGATATACATCAGTAGTATCAATAATAGCTTCTTTTATTTGGTTCCCTTGTTCAATAATTATTAATTTCCATGTGGGATATGGTACACTGAGGTATTTTAAATAATCGCTATAATCTATAACCAAAAAACTATTGGGTATGGTATCAACCCAACCTTTCACTATTGTAAATTTTCCATGTATCGTTTTTGAGTAGGGAAGATATGTTTGTAGAAAATTTGCTTTATCATTTTTAAACGAAGTAAACGTTCTTTTTAATTGAAAGTCGTTAGTAAGTAATTTGGTTAAACTATCTGTTTCATAATTATTCAAAAATGTAAAATATTTTTGTGTAGCCGAGCCAGGTTTTTGGGCACAAATAGGCATAGTAAATTGTAACAGTAATAAAATAAATGTAAATAATTGTTTT
>JAYSOC010000254.1:0-1761 GCA_043723285.1 Ferruginibacter sp.
TATTTGTTTTCTGATGAGGCTTGTACGGCTTTTATCCTAAACAAGAGTTTATCTAAAATAGCTTGCTTATCAACATTCAAATTTTTATTGGCTATTAAAACTGCCTTACTCGTTTTCACTACTTCTACTTCTTTCAATCCATTCATCAAAAGTGTACTGCCTGTGCTCACAATATCAAAAATACCATCTGCCAAACCTATACCTGTTGCTATTTCTACACTACCACCTATTTCTTCTATTTCTACAGTAATGTTATTTTCTGTAAAATATTTCTGTAAAATTTTGGGATAACTTGTTGCTACTTTTTTATTATTGAAAAAAGATAGCCCAGTATATTTTTCATCTTTCGGTATTGCAAGAGAAAGTTTACAACTAGCAAAACCAAGATTTGCTACTTCAAGCACATCTTTTTCTTTTTCCCATACTTCATTTTCGCCTAAAATACCAATATCTGCCACAGCTTGCTCTACATATTGTGGTATATCATCGTCTCTTAAAAACAATACTTCTATAGGAAAATTGGCTGCCGCAGTTAACAGTTTTCTATCACCGTTGGGCAGTTTTATACCACATTCTTTTAAAAGTTCCAATGATTTTTCTGATAGTCTTCCTGCTTTTTGTATGGCAATTTTTAGTTTACTCATGTCTAATTTTTTTGCTGAGTAAAAGAGTGGGGTAGTAGTTGGTAAAAACAAAAACCCCGTCTATTACTCAGACGGGGTTTTGAAATATTTTGTAGTTTACATATAACATTAACACCTAGCCTGAGGGCAAGTATGAGAATGATGATGATGTAAAATAGATGCGTGCATTGTTTATATTGAATTTTAAAAGTAAACTTAGTAAGGTTGTAAAACAAATATATTTATTTTGCAGCAGGTATATCACCCCAGTTTTCGCCACTCTTTATTCTATATATCTGCATATCCGATACTTTAAATTGCTTTACTAATGATTTTACGGGCTTGCCTTCATTCAATAATTTTTTTAGCAACATTACCTTTGTTACGGTAAGTTTAGTTGGTCTTTTACTTCTGCCACTACCTGCACGCCTATTTTCTTTATCAGCTATTACAAGCGGGCTACTTCTTTGGTGTATCACATTTTCTTCATGCGTCATCCATTTTAGGTTGCTAGCTCTGTTGTTTAATTTATCAAAATCTAAATGTGCAACTACGGTTTGTTTTTCGTTTGGTACTTTCAAAAAATATTGTGCCACTAATCTGTGTACCAAGGCATGATAATTTGTTGCCCTCACTTTCCAATCTGTCGCCAATCTCTTTCGTTGGTTTGCTCTCAAACCTTCTAATAAAGCTGTAGCTTCTTTTATAGCAAGTTTACTTTCTTTATCAAGTTTCATTTGCCTAATCTTTGCAGTAAACTTTGCTATTTGTTTATTGTGGTAAATAAATTTCCGTTCTGCCTCCTCATTTCTATCCGAAAAAAACTTAAGTCTAATAATTTTATAGCCATTTACCATCGAACCTTCTAAAATATTACCATCCGAAAATCTATTAAAAGTTCGTAAGCGCCCAAGATTGGATACTTCTACAACGTTTTCACTGGTATATTCAAAGTTAAACTCTACGTTTTTCCAACGTTCGCCTGGCATACTTTTTTCCATAATTTGGGGATATTACAATTGAATAAAATGGTTTTGCTTTTTAAAAAATGAAAATAATGCAACGTAGGGGCGTTGCTGTTGGTATAAAAGTAAAATATTTATAGCCAATTACAAAGAAAATTTGTAGGTTAAATACT
>JAYSOC010000255.1:0-1757 GCA_043723285.1 Ferruginibacter sp.
AAACAATTATTATTTTTTAATTGCCTAACATATCGATTTGTTTATTTTGAGTTTCTGTAAAATTATCTTGAATTAGTAATTTGAGTTTTATAGCATTGAATAATATATATCCAATCGTAAATAAATACACGACCAAAGTGAAAGCAAAAATGGTTCTTTCTGAAAATGAAAATCTAATATCTTTAATAAAAATAGTAGCAATGGATAGGATTATGAAACCACATAAAATATAAATAGAAAAAGCGATATTAAATAATCTAGCATTTAATTTTGATAAATATTTATCTGGGTATTTTCTTTGGATTAAATGAATGCAGATTATCGTAAAAATAATTATTGGTGTAATAATAATTACTGTCCATATTGTAATTACATTCAAATTTATGTTTCTATATCTATGATGCAGTAAAAACCATTGGGCAGGAACTATTGCAAATGATAAAATCAATTGAAGGTAAGAAGCAATTTTAAATAGCCGCCATTTTTTTTGCATTAAAGAATTATTTAGTGTAATAAATTGAAATTTAAATAATGCAAAAAGCTATTTTAAGGTTAACAAATTAGCACATCAGCAAATTAGCTCATTATTTTAAATCCAACTTTATCTGCAACTCCTCAAACTGCTTTTCATCTATCGTACTCGGTGCATCTATCATTACATCTCTACCGCTATTATTTTTAGGGAATGCAATAAAATCTCTTATGCTTTCGCTGCCACCAAGTATGCTGCACAATCTATCAAAACCAAATGCAATACCACCATGCGGTGGAGCGCCATATTCAAACGCACCTAGCAAAAACCCAAATTTATGTTGTTGCTCAGCATCATCCATACCCAAAGCTGCAAACATTTTTTGTTGTAATTCTTTTTGATAAATACGAATACTACCACCACCAATTTCATTGCCATTAAGCACCATATCATACGCATTTGCTTTTATGTTGGCATAAGGGTGTTTAAGATATTCTGCAGCATTTTCTATTTTAGGATTGTTATTTATCATCGTATCTATATCACTCGGCTTTGGCGATGTAAATGGATGATGCCTTGCAACCCAACGATTATCTTCTTCTGCATATTCAAACAATGGAAAATCCATTACCCAAAGCAATTTAAAATCATCTGCCTTGCGCAAGCCGAGTGTTGTGCCCATGTGCATACGTAGGTCGCTAGCGGCTTTGCGGGTGCGCTCTTCTGCGCCTGCTACTATCAAAATTAAATCGCCAGCTACAGCATTTGCTGCTGTTGCAATGGCTTTTAATTTTTCTTCGCTATAAAATTTATCTACACTACTTTTAAAAGTACCATCAGCATTACATTTTATAAATGCCAATCCTTTCATGCCTATTTGTGGGCGCTTTACCCATTCTACCAATTCATCAGTTTGCTTGCGGCTGTAATCGCTACAATTGGGAATACAAATAGCAACCACTGTTTCAGCGTCGTTAAACACAGCAAAGTCACCTGCTATTACATTTGAAATATTTTTTTTGGTAGTGAATGTATGAGCAGGAAATTTTAAATTATTCAATTGTATTCCAAAACGAATATCTGGTTTGTCGTTACCATAAGTCCACATGGCTTCATCCCAAGTCATTCTTTCAATTACTTCGGTGTAGTCTATATTTTTTACATCTTTAAAAATACGACGCACCAATCCTTCAAACATTTGCAAAATATCTTCTTGCTCCACAAAGCACATTTCACAATCTATTTGTGTAAATTCCGGTTGCCTATCGGCTCTCAAATCCTCATC
>JAYSOC010000256.1:0-4386 GCA_043723285.1 Ferruginibacter sp.
GAAGTCCGTGAGATTTTGAATTCTTCTTTTTTATTAAACTGTTTTTTCTTGATTGGTTATTGGTTGATTAGTTGATTATGCACTCTGAAATAAACTGTATCCTTACCCTTAAATGGGGCAATCTTAATACTCAATACTAAGTACTAAATACTTTCTTTATGAAAATAGCAATCATCGGCGGCGGAAACCTAGGCACAGCAATAGCTTCAGGGCTTTTAAAAAGCAATTTTTGCCCAGCAGAAAACATAACAGTTACCAAAAGAAACACAGCTACCCTATCAGCCTTACAAGAAAAAGGAATACAAGTTTATTCAGATAACAAAAAAGCTGTTGCAGAAAACGATGTCATCATCCTTGCCATAAAACCATTTCAAATAAAAGAAATTTTAGAAGAGATAAAACCAAATCTTACAGCAAATCATTTATTAATTTCTGTTGTAACAGGAATTAATTTAGATGAAATAAAAAGCATTGTAGGAAATAATGTTGCCATTTTTAGAGCCATGCCCAATACCGCTATTGCCATACAAGAAAGTATAACTTGCTTAAGCTCTACAAACACAAATGCCACACAAATAAAATTTACTGAAGATTTATTTAACAACTTAGGCAAAACAGTAAACATAGACGAAAAGCTGATGAACGCTGCAACCGTGCTTGGTGCATGTGGCACTGCATACGCTATGCGTTACATACGAGCCAACATACAAGCAGGTATAGAAATTGGTTTTGATGCTGCTACTGCAAGCCTCATAGCATCGCAAACTGTAAAAGGTGCGGCAGAATTATTGCTCACACTTAAAACACACCCAGAGCAAGAAATAGATAAAGTAACTACGCCAAAAGGCTGTACCATTGCAGGTTTAAATGAAATGGAGCATCAGGGATTTAGTTCATCAATTATAAAAGGAATAGCGGCTAGTTTTAATAAAATTGGGTAAAATCCTCAAAAGCTTACACCTCTCTCAAACAAATTGACGATCTAAATTCAAACTATTAACTGTTTGGAATTTAGTATGTTACCTAAACTTCTAAACCTTCTAAACTTTTACCTTATCAGAGTTACAAAGTGTTAATGGTTACTAAACTGAAATATCTAACTCAATCTCCTCCCCATTTCCTCATCAATCAAACCAAAAATTATTTCTGGTTTTAATGTGCGCCATTGCAGTAGCTCCATCATTTCAATATAATTGGTAATACGGGCTTTTTTAAAATCGTGTTTACTTTGCTCGGGTAAATTTATAAGCACTACCCATCCCCTATTATCTTCTATTTGCTCATGCCATTCTTCATAATAACTATCATCGCTACTATGAAAATTGAGCACACTTTCTCCTATTAAAATAAATTTATAAATACCATCTCTATACATTTTATCGGTTACATTTCTTCGCAGCGTCATTATATCATTTTCTATAGCATCGTTCCACTCCCCGAGCATTTCTAAAATAGCATAATGCTGCTCATAATCCACAAACAAAACCTTTATGTATAGTGTGTTTGAGCCCATTTCATCCCACTGTGGGTGAATGTAATAATTGTACACTTGCATGGTATATTGAAACTCATTATACACACGTTTGTAAAAAGGCGATTTTACATCTTCTTCGGCTGCGTACATGTGGCGCCAGTTGTAGTATGGTTCTATATCCTGCATGAAAAAGTTGAAAGTTTAAAGTTCAAAGTTTGTAAACTTTCTTGAAAAATAAAAATTAATAAACTTAAGCGAAGAATATTTGAAAAAATTTATTCGTGTTATAGTGCAATTGTGGATATACTCCCAAACAAAAGAGGCTGCCCAAAAGAGCAGCCTCGTACTTATAACCGGTAATATTTTTTATAATACCATCAATTTATCTGATAATATTTCTGCACCTTTTTCATCCAATACTTTTACTAAATAAGTACCTTTTGTTGGGCGACTATTAAAGTTTACCACTTGTGTTTGTTGGCCTTTAGTTAAACTTGTTTTTGTAGTTTGCATTGCTCTACCAGCAAGGTCTGTAATTACAATTGTGTAATTGCCTTGTAGTTTGCCAGCAAGTGCTACATTAAAGCTAGAGCCAGTTACAGGGTTTGGATAAACAGTATTTTCGTTAATCACTTTTGTATTTGCAGGTATCAACTTAGCAAAAGAATTTGCAATAGCTTCGTCGGCTTCTTTTTGAAACAATAAATTTCCGCTAGCAAGGTCAGATGCATTATACACCATATCAGAACCTTCAATTTTCTTAGCTATTAAATCTGTAATGCTCATTTTATAATAACCATCAAAAGCAGTAGCACTGCAAAGAATAACGCTACCATCAGCATCTACAGCTGCACCATTAGTTGTATAGTTTGCAGGTAAGCCGCTAATATTGCCTTTAAAAGTTGTAATACGAGTATCAGCGTCCACTACAAATACATTTCTAGATGCAGTAATGATATACAATTTGCCATAAGCATCTCCAATCATATCTCCACCCCAGCTAGTGCATTTGTTGTGTACAGAAAGTCCTTTATTATCTTCAGCATCTACCAATGCACCAAGGTCAGTTATAACTGGTTTTCTACCTGTAGTAAACTTGTACAAATGGTTACCATCATTAGTTATTGCATAACCAACATTATCAGAACCAATCACCATTCTTGTAATGTTATTGGCTTCATCAATATTTAAACTTGGTGAGTAACCAGGTATTGCAATGCTATAAAAAGTTGGTACATCATTTTTTATGTTTGCATCCATCCAACGCAGTTGTCCTACACGCATTGGTACAAAAAATAATTTTTCATTTCTTCTGTCGTATGCTGCGGCAGCTACAAAAGAACTTGTTGGATAAAGCTCAGCACTTTTTGCTGTACCATCATTTACCGTAGTTTGGTTAAATGTTTTTTTAGCTTCCACATCTGTAATGGTAAAGCTAGATTTGGTTCTATCAAAAACCGTAGTATTTACTTGCCCAGTTCCCAAATCTACTTGGCGAATGTTCATCCACATATAGTCTTTATTGCCATCGCCTGTAATAGCAAAACCTCTGTTGGTATTTTGCGCTCCAGCTACAAAAGTAGAAGCTACTAATCCTGCTGAAAGTAAAAATTTAAAATTCATAATATCGATTTTTAAAGGTTATAATTAAGCTACAATTTAGTCAAAAATGAAATAACCACCAATATTTTTTTATAAATGGTTAAATTTTGTGTCTAATATCTAACCGCTTACGTTTATTTACTGTGATACTTCACCAATCCATCCATCGGGCTTTTAATTACTTTGCCCAATTTCAACTCATAATCGCTGCACATTTGCTTCAAAATATCTTTAAACCCAAAAGCTACACTACCCACAAAATTTATTGGCAGCGACCAACTTTCTCTGTACTTATATATATGATTAAAGAAAAAATCGTTTATGCTATCTTCAATAATATTTTCAACCATATAATGCCCTCTATTTTCAATTAAAAAAGGCACAAAACTAGATAAATAGCGGTTTGCCATCGGTTTCTTATATACACAATCAAGCATATCATCCACATCATGCGGGTATTTAGCTTCAAATTTATCTGTCAATTCTGCATCAAAAGTTTTGTATAAATAATGTTGCAAAACTTTTTTGCCAAGGTGCGTTCCACTACCTTCATCACCCAAAATAAACCCAAGACCCGGACTATTTTTCACCACTTTTTTACCATTATAAAAACAAGAATTAGAGCCTGTACCCAAAATACAAGCAATACCCTTTTCATTGCCACAAAGTGCTTTGGCCGCACCCAGCAAATCGTGCTCCACACTCACTTTGGCCGTTTTATATACTTTTTTAAGCGCCCGTTTTATAAGCGATACATTGGTATGATTGCTACAACCAGTACCATAATAAAAAATTTCATCAATATCAACTGCTCCAGTTTTTGGCAACAATTCTTTTGTAAGTATTGCCCCAAGGCTTTCATCGTTCAAAAAATAAGGACTAATGCCTTGTGTGGCTATCATTTTTTTATTATTGCCTTGCAAAAGGCACCATTGTGTTTTTGTAGAACCACTGTCTGCTATAAGTATCGTACGCATTTTTAATTAATTGAGCTAACAAGATAAAACATTAGCACTAAAAACTGTTCGAAAAAATTATCTTCGCAAAAATTTATTATTACAAGTTCTTTAAAAGAAAAATTACGTGTTTGTTTTGGGGCTGTAAACCAGTTGCAAGAATCAACTTTTGCTCGGGCTGTACGCTGTACCTTCGCTACGCTTCGGTGCCGCTTCCATCCCGCAGCCCTTCATCAGTATATCATTACTCAGCAAACCACTCACGCATCAATCTTTCTTTTAAACATTTGCAGTAGCACAACATAACTATATGAACAAACAAAAATTCAACATTTGGCTTCCATTATTACTTAG